>JAGQNJ010000003.1:0-15745 GCA_020428115.1 Candidatus Saccharimonadota bacterium | reverse complement strand
CGGAAGGAAAAATCTTATAGTGCGCCAAGAGTGATAGCAGTGTTTCGAGCTCTGCTCGAAAGCAGGCTATCACGACACTGCGTCTATATAGCTTTGTCTCCCCAGTCAGAAAATACTAGGACTACTACTATAATCGCAACCATAATAAACACGAATTGCCTCCGAAGAAGCGACGATAGCCTGTCTGTGTTTTCCAGATAATACATAGCTGCTAAACCAAAACCAATAACACTCAGCAACAAAGCTGGTTGGGCAACAATATTGTAGTACAGCAGCCAATGTCCCAAAACCCATGCAAGAGCGGCACCGAAGTAGCCCCACGTATCTGATAGAAATCGTGAATATGGCTCATCAAAACTGGTAAAGAAGTGCCTTGCGGCCACATAGCAGGTTACCCATGTTGCCAAAACAAGCACATACAGTGGTGAGCCTCCCCAAGCCGTGTATACCGCCATCAGGCCGGCAACCTGAGCAATAAGCGCCTGTATTGATACCCCAAACAAAGTTGTGCTCGGTTTTATAAGCAAAAGCCAGAGCGCATAGACCGCAGCCCAGATAAGCTGGAAGACCGTCGTCGTTGTTTGGCTCATAAATATAATGATCGAGATTCCGACCATAATGTCGACAGAGTTTGCGCGTAAATTTGCCAGCCAATGACGTGGCCGAACAGCAAACATACGCCATTTACTCAAAAATACAAGCCCCACAGCAAGTGGCGCGAGGTTTATGCGTACAAATACATATATAAGTAGCGGAAGAAGCACAACAAATAGTAAGTGTAAAAAGTGCGAGAAGCCGCTCGCAGGGCGAATTTTGGTTATTGCACGCTTCATTGTATCTTCTGACTCCGATGCATAGTGTCTATTATGCCCCAAAATGCTGTTTTTTGCTCAAACATTCTACTATAGATCCCTATACGCATACGATTTTATGAACCAGGGCCAAGTATTATTATGAAGTCAGCATTGTTTGGATTTTCAACCCCAGACGGTAGCTTACCAGTTGCTTTCACCCCAAGACGCTGTTCGATATAGCGCTGCGTATAGGCCTTGTCCTTGCCGCGTAGATTTACGAATACAGTCTCTTCGTAGTCAGTACTTGGAGCATCGCTAACCTCAACAACATTATAGCCATAGCCTTTGAGCGTATCAGCAAACTCACTTGCGCGTCCTGACTCCGTTGTGCCGTTTAGCACAATAATACTTGGGTTTTCTTTGCGAACAAATCCGTCCTTGAGCGCGTTGCGGATATAGGTATGGATGGCTCCGTACTGGTAGAGACCTTCTTTTGGCACCACAACTGATAGCCCGCCGATGTTATCGGTTACGACGTAATCATTTGGTGGATCAGCTAGCCCAATAGATGTCACCTCATGCCCCTCAACTTCCTTGGCAAGCTCATATAGACTCATTACGTCATCAATACTCAAGTTGGTACTAACATGGTCACCAAAGGCATCCATCAGCTGGGATATCTTAAGAGGGTTTCCGAAGGTTCCGAGGCTAAATATCTTATCTCGAAGCGCAACTAGTATCTGGCGCTGTCGCTCAGCACGGTCAAAGTCACCACGGGCACTGCCATATCGTGATCGAGCATAGAGTAGTGCCTTTTTGCCATCAAACTGCTGTACGCCCGCCGGTGCAATTAGCGGATCCCAATCATTTTCCCAGGCTACGTTATAGTCATACAGCGGTTCTTTGACGTCAACAGTTACACCACCAACGGTGTTAATTGCTCGGCGGAAAGCCTCAAAATCAACCATGACGTAATAGTGGATTGGAATACCCAGGACTTCTTCCATGGTGCGTTCAGTTGCATCGATCGCAATACTTTCGGCTTCTTCCTCTGATTTACCCTCGGCAAGGGCATTTTGCTTATACGTTGGGTATACGGTGTTTATCTTCATTGAGCCATTACCTGGAACCTTAACGTATAAGTCGCGCGGCACACTCACCAGTGCAGCATCCTTCTGACAGGGGTCGATGCTAGCGACGAGCAGTGTATCTGTTAGGTCCTCACCATCGTGCCCTGGTCCGCCCTTACCAAGCATGAGTATGTTCACACGTCCATCGCCCTCGGCGTTCAGCTTACTTGGGTCGACATTACAGTCAAAAGCAAGTGCACTCGGGGCGCCGCCCTTGAATACTTGACGGGCGCGCCAATAAGCAAGCGCAAAAAATGCTGTTCCACCAGCAATAATGACGGCGAGCAGTATTAAAGCAGTTCTTTTGATAATCTTCTTCCAGTTACGGTGTTTACCAACCTTCCCACGCTTTGCACGGTTATTGGTATCAAGACTCATATCTAGTTCCTTTTTGTATATAGGCTTTCTGCCCACCCCTGTTCCATCGGGCACGCTGCCAGATGTATTAGTACGATTTCTGGGTATAAATCCCTCAGGACGCTTAAAATCACTAATAACTGCTTCCTTTTTGGGCGGTTTATGGGGTTTTTCGGGGTTTAGGCGCGGCCTAGGTGGTGATTTACTGACAAAACCATCAACAATAGATGGCTTCTTCGACCAGTTAGAATGTCGCTTAAAATTGTCCATAAACGTAGACTTTAGTATACCGTGATTTACGCTAATGCAAAAGCAAGTTTTGTGCATAATTCAGCTGTTGATAATAGTGTTCAAGCAAGGGCAAATAGCGTATAGTAAACCGTAAGTGGAACACCCTAATCAATATCACCAATCCGTACACCAGCCAGTGCACCCTCCTGCTAATCAGCACCCCAAAAAAAGCGAGGGGCTCAAAAGTATCTTTGCTACTATTGGTATTCTTCTACTTGCTCCTGTTGTCGCGATTCTGCTAACGATGTTTGTATTCCAGTCCTACGAAGTTGATGGCCCGAGTATGGAAAGTACCCTCCAGAACAAGGATCGACTTATTGTCTACAAACTCCCTCGCACTATCGCGTCAATTACTAACAAAACGTACCAGCCCAACAGGGGTGATATCGTCGTATTTACGCGTAAGGGCACAATCGACTACAACAACACAGAGAATAAACAACTTATCAAGCGAGTTATTGGCGTTCCTGGTGACCGAGTTGTTATTCGTGACGGAACGGTGACCATCTATAATGCTGAGCACCCAGACGGGTTTAACCCAGATGAAGGCCAGCCATATGCCGCAAATAACTTCACTACTCCTGGCAATGTCGATATCACCGTTAAAGAGGGTGAAGTGTTTGTTATGGGAGATAACCGACACAACTCCCTTGATTCACGAGCCTTTGGCACCGTTCAGGACAAACACATCGTTGGCGTGCTCGCCTTACGTGTCTATCCGTTTAGCAAGGTCGACGCCTACTAAGCCAGCCCATCTATAATGCGCTGCAGATCCTGATCGTCCGTAAAGTGGATTTCAAGCTTTCCACCTTTAGCTGTGCGCTTGATAGTAACTGGTGATCCTAGCTTCTTGCTCAACAGCTCTGTGTTTTCGGTTTTGGTAGCCATGTGCTTCTTGATTGTTCTTGTTTGCCCGCCCTTTTTGGCCGAGTTCACAAACTGTTCGGCTTGGCGAACCGACCAGCCAAATTTCTGAATATTACTGAGGAGCTCCGCTTGCAAAGCTTCATCTCCCTTGAGTGCAAGTATTGCCCGCGCGTGACCTTCTGTAATTTTCCCCGCACGTAGTGCTTCCTTCGCAGTATCAGGCAACTGCAAGAGTCGCACAATATTATTGACGGTTGTCGGTGCCTTGCCGAGACGCTTGGCAATGTCACCATAGCTCATGCTAAATTGCTCATGCAAACGGCCAATTGATACAGCTTGCTCCAGCGGCGACAAATCAACCCGTTGAACGTTTTCGATAATTGCTATTTCGAGTTGCTCTAGCTCCTTAGCTGAACGCACAATCACTGGTAGTTGGGTAAGCTCAGCCTGTTTTGCAGCACGCCAACGGCGTTCCCCTGCAATAATTATGTACGTATCGTCCGCACCCTTGCTTACGACCAGCGGCTGCAATACACCGTAGCGTTGAATTGATTGGGCCAGTTCATCAAGGGCTTGTTGGTCGAAATGCTTCCGGGGCTGATCTTGGTTTGGTGCTATCTTTTCTATTGCGATTTTCTGTATCCGCTCATTGGTATCAAGAAGTATGTCACTGTCAAAATCCTGCGGGATAAGTGTGTCAAACCCCCTGCCGAGACCTTTTGATACTGTTTTTGCCATTATTCCTTTCCTTCTCCCACCGCTGTTATTTGCCGATTCGGCTATCAATTTCCTGAGCTAGCTGCTTATAGGCACGCGCACCCTTGGACCATTTGTCGTGTTCAAGTATCGTCTTGCCGTAACTGGGAGCTTCTGCCAAGCGGACATTACGCGGAATAACAGTCTTACACAGCTTCACTCCGAAGTGTTTCTTGAGCTCAGCGTAAACGCTCTCGGCCAGTGACGTACGGCTATCGTACATAGTGGCACACACTCCAAGTAACTCTAGATCTGGATTAAGGCCGTTGCGAACCCGCTGCATAACATCAAGGAGTTGCCCGAGGCCCTCAAGTGCATAGTATTCGGCTTGAACAGGTATAAACACCCATTTTGCTGCTACGAGCGCATTAATAGTCAGAAGCCCAAGTGCTGGCGGGCAATCAATAAGCACATAATCATACGTCAGCCCTGTTAGCGCCTGCTTAAGCGCAAATTCCCTCTCTGGACGTTCGGCTAAGTCTAGTTCTGCTGCCGCTAGGTTTGCGTTAGCAGTAATAACATCAATGCCAATGGTTGGAGCTTCGGTAATCGCTTCTGCAACAGTGGTCTTTTCGAGTAATACGTCATATATGGTATTATCGCGGCTCGTTTTGTCTATACCGAGTCCACTTGTTGCATTACCTTGGGGATCGATATCAATAATCAGTACTGATCTCCCCATTTTACGCAGATATGCAGCCAGATTAAGAGCTGTAGTTGTCTTACCTACCCCACCCTTTTGATTAATAACGGCTATAACTTGTGTCATCTTGCAATACCCTCGTGCTTACTATTAGCCTATCATCAGAACCATTTCACGGCAACGTGAAAATACAATTAGATCAAGTCCTTACTAGCCGTATAATACTAGTACTATATCCACAGTACAAGGTAGGTTGCTACCAGGCCAAAAACGAGAACAATCATAGCCAACCACGATACCTGGAGTAGTTCCTTGAATAGTGCCCGTTTGGCCAGCGGGTTACGACCTACGGCAGTTATACTGCTCCGCACTGCTCCGTAAATTATAGAACCCTCGACTATAAGCATGAGCATAAATATGACTAGCGCGGCTATAACCTGGGTTTGCCCCACTTTCTTCCCCGTTATAGATTCACCCAAAAGCACTAGAAACGCCCTATCAGAGGTAGTATTGGCAATCTGTCGAGTGCGCGGATTAATATCCATCCGTTGCTGCCATATCAAGACGCTCCGTTCTTCACCCTTGTCGGTAGTAATTTGTCTGCTAATCTGGCCTGTGTCTGCACTGTTTTCGATTGCAGCTCCAACTAAAAGGCTATCGGTATCGCCAGCCTTCATGAGTATGCCCGCCAGAGGCGATACTGTCAGCTCGTCGCCCTGATTCACCGCACCATTTAGATCTGTTACATATGCGCTTGCTGTCCCAGAGGTACTAACCAGTATTTGGGTATTCTTGCCCGAGAGCGAAAGCAAACTGTGGTCTATTGTGGTTACGATACCGACGAACCTATCAGCGTTGCCCAGAGTGGCACGCTCCACCAGAGGTATATCAGGAGTGCTATCGATGCTCAGTGATACCGCCATTCCTACACTGATCTCTGGATCATTGCTTGCATACCCCTGCGATATACTGCTCGCAGCTCCTGTGCGTTGCACAAACCCTAGCAAGAGCAACACAGCAAACAGTAACCCTAACAGGATAGCCCTGAAACGACCACTATGCTCACTATCGGTAGTACTAGCGTATCTGTTTTGGCGCATGCCTTCCCTTACTAATTCCCACTCATTATACGCTATAGTGTACCAAAAATGCTTGCGCTTTACCTAGATGGTTCAAACATTTTGGGCTACAACAGCCTGTTAGCCCCTGTAAACTACTCGATGACTATTGTTGCACCAGGAAGTTGAATGCTGTATCTGTAGCGTCTGGTGCAGCGAGTTTAACACTAAATCCAGTCGGTGTAACCACAACCCCGTAGGACACTGGCTTGTCTACAGGTGAAGCCACAACAAATGGCTTAGTCGTATACGGTGTATCAAACGTGTAGTCTGCACTGAGCTGGCCAGCCGGTACTACGACCTCACCCCTTGTATCAGCATTACCCTTAACATGGCCCTGTATCGTGAGGTCACCTGCGATAGACACGCTGCCCGCAACATTCAGATTTCCAGCGATTGAGCTGCTCCCTGTTACCTGCAAAGTCTCTATCGTGGTAGTCCCTGCTAAGTTTAGATTAACAAAGCTCTGGGCCTGAGCTTGGCCAGCATTACCAGTCAGTGCAGCAACCTGCTGTTCTAGACTATCGATACGGCTGTTTGTGTCTGCTATCCGAACTTGCTGGGCATTAACACCACTGACAAGTAGCGGTATAAACCCGTCTTTCGCTAACGAAAGATGCCCGTTGCCGTCGGTCGTTACCAACTCAGGCATAATTGCCTGGACTTCTTGGGCAATAAAGCCATTCTGAAGCGTACCATTGGGGTCTGCTAACCAGTTATAAGTTACGGCGCGCAGGCGAGAAAGCGTATCGAGTGCCGCGTCTCCCTGTATTGTGGCCACATTTGTCTTGAGCGTTGCGTCTGATGTACAGCTCCAGCCAGTTCCCGTTACAACCGTACACTGATTACCAGTGCTCGAGTTAAACTGGGCGACATTGTCTGTTCCCGCGGTCGTATCGATTGTCAGGGTCTCTACCGTACCTGCAGTGTTAAGCACCCTAAACGCATCTGCCCCATCAGCAGTACCCTGGAAGGTCGCGTAGCCAGTACCGCCAGCTAAGCTCAGAACTGTTGTGAGAGCCCGTGCAGTTGAGCCACTTGCGCCAGCAGCAGTTGTTTGGAAGTTGATTGCCCCACCTATCGCCGAACCAGTTCCTCGACCACCAGCAATGGTAATAGCCGCACCTGCAATGTCAGTGCCTGAGCCACCAGTGGCATTTATTGCAACGTTGGCTGGTGAAGCATTCGTAAAGCCCTTACCAACATACACATTTGTAATTGAGGTGCCATTCGAACCAATTACAAACTGGTTGGTTCCTGTGGTGGTTGCACCTTGGCCAAGCGCGATTGAGTCAGTATGAGCTGCAGTGGCTCCATAGCCAATAGCAGTAGCATCTGTAGCCGTCGCACTCGCACTACCTCCTAGTGCTGTTGCTTGGTTTGAGGTAGCACTAGCGAGTCGCCCTATTGCAGTCGTGTTAGATCCGGATCCAGCAATAGCGCCCTGTCCAACTGCTGTACCAGAGGTACCTGATGCACTTGAGCTCATACCGATTGCGACGCCTGCTATACCAGCAGAGGATGCGCCGTTACCAACTGCTAGGCTATTATTTCCATCAGCTGCTGCAGTTAGGCCAAATCTCTCGCTGTTTGTACCCACACCAGGCACAGATATGGTGGCACTGTTGGAGGCGGTTAGTACACCAGCGGTACTGATCGTCCAGTAGGTGGTGCCGCCTGTTTCAAAGCTAAGGCTATTGCTGTCATTGGTACCAAGCGTTGCCGCTGCGCCAAAACTGTTACCACCCTGGATAAAGGCAGCGCCGGCAGCCGTTCCGCTACATGCTGCCAGTATATTCGACGTATTCAAACACAGATATGCAGCGTTGTCTGTCGTTCCAAGCGTACCAACAGAGAGCTTATCATCAGTCTTTAGCGTATCTGCTGCGCTGCGGTACAGATTGGTATCAGCTACACTCGTACCATCTCCCCAGTTTAGTTGTCCATTCGTATATATTCGGAAACGATAGTTAGCATCACCACTGACGTTAGAGGTTATGAAGTCGTTCGTTGTAGCGTTTGAGGCTGTCTGTCGCAATACAGTAGTACCACCAGCCAGAGTAAGTTGAGTTCCGAGTATGTCCAACC
Organism: Candidatus Saccharimonadota bacterium; assembly: GCA_020428115.1. Classification (GTDB taxonomy): domain Bacteria; phylum Patescibacteriota; class Saccharimonadia; order Saccharimonadales; family JAGQNJ01; genus JAGQNJ01. The sequence continues at coordinate 7,701 of JAGQNJ010000003.1, read as the reverse complement.
TGTCGTCAGTCGCTAGTCTATTGGCTGCCGAACGGTACAGATTCGTATCACGGGACAGACCAAAGGCTATGCCAGCTGCGGCCGTGGTGTTGTCTGCATTGCTCGACAACCACAGAGTCTGCGTATCAGCAGCCCCAACAGCAATACCATAATCGCTTGTACCTGCAGTCTGTGCTGCGACGTTAATACCGTAGTTGGTAGTAATAGCCCCAACAGAGTAAGCAGACTGTATGTTTATGCCATAGTTGGTGGTCACTGCGCCCGTATTGCCTGCACCATGCGCAATATCAATGCCATAGTTTGTAGTTACCGTGTTCGTCCCGGCATTACCAGCAGTAATACTGATACCTTTTACCGTGCCTATTGTACCTGAGCCTGTGTTGAGAACATTGATGCCTACGCCCGTTGCATTTGTAATGGTTCCGTTTGATGAATTATTTACTACAGATTGCAACCCTGCAGCATTGCTAATGGTTCCCGAGCTACTGTTTGTTACATCGTTGTATGCTCCATCTGCAACACTAATAGTCCCCGTCCCTCTATGGGTAACGGTGTTACGCGCCGCACGAACAGCTGAGAAGTTCTGTCCGTTGGCACTAGCGGTTTCTACAATGTTAAGTGCACCCGTCGTGGTTGTACCTACCGCTCCACCAGGATTTAATAGCAGGTTATTATTGATTCCAACATTATTGGTGCTCGTAAAGTCTGTTAGCGTGTTTTGGTTGTTGAAGGCAACGCTACAAGTGCCAAGGCTGAGCAGTGCACAGCTATCTACACCAACTGTAGAGCCAAGGCCAATGTGACCATTTGTTCCTATCGTGAGCTTGGTTGTGCCATCTGTCTCAAAACTCAATGTGTTAGTGTCATTGGTGCCGAGTACTGCCGCTGCGCCAAAACTGTTACCCCCCTGCACAAAGGCAGCCCCTGGGCCTGTTCCGCTACATGCTGCTAATTGGCTTGACGAGTTATAGCATAGATAAGCGGCCGTATCCGTAGTGCCGAGCGTACCTACGGAGAGTACGTCATCGGTTCTCAACACATTGGCTGCAGATCGATACAGATTGGTGTCTCCACTAAGGCCAAACGTAATGCCATTTGCTGCATCCGTGTTATCTGCACCCGACCCAATCCATAGTGCGTAAGTATCTGCACCTTCTATTGCGATACCATAATCTGCTGTATTACTCCCCGTTTGATCTTGAACTAGTATCCCGTAATTAGTGTCGATAGGTCCCGAAGCAGTTATTACTTTTACTCCTATACTAGTACTGATACCGCCGCCAGCCTGAACCTCGGCTGCGACACCAACGGCTTGCGTAATGCTTCCAGTGTTTCCTGTAACGATATTGTAGGAGCCGAATGTATTCACAGCGACAGCATTTAAGACATTTACACTGTTGTATGAACCGTACTGATTACCTGTATAGTCAGCACCAACACCTCCTAGCAACAGTGCGAGCTGATTATATGCGCCATAGTTACTGACGGCAGTGTCAGCAGTTGCCGCCAAACCAGAGTAGTTATATATGCCGTAGGTGCTATTAGCGGTTTCGTCGACGCCTGTCCGACTCACTTCAAAGGCAGCGTTACAATCTGCGAGTCCCAGAACCCCCCTACACTGGCCAATGGTCCCCGTGCCGTTCCCAACCTGTGCTTTCGTGGATATCTGGGCGTCACCCACTACATCGAGCGTTGTAGCTGGGGTAGCCGTACCGATGCCGATTCGCTCATTGGTAGTGTCGACATTTAGTACGGGGTTACCACCATCTGCATCCATGACCCTAAAGCCAGATGTTGAATCTGTGCTGTTTTGGAACGTGGTCGCACCACCTACTGCGATGCTTGCCTGGGTTGCGCCACTGGTCTCAAAACTCAAGCTGTAAGCGTCGTTTGTGCCAAGAACTGCAGCAGCACCAAAGCTATTACCATTCTGTACAAAGGCATCACCAACAGGGGCAAATCCACAGTTATTGCTTGCATCACATATATTAAAGCCGTTCTGTGTGCCAACGCCGGCGAGTGTAATACTCGCAAAGTTTGGCGTACTGCTTGTTGCTATATCTTGCGGCGTTGATAATGTCAGAGTTTGGCCAGCCGTACTGACATTGATCTGGTTTGCCGTTCCCTGCAAAGTAATGGCACCCCCAACGCTATTAATCGTTGTGGTTGTGCCACCCGTATTTGTGCTTGATAAAACTGTTCCATTGATAGCCAGGCCATTGCCAAGAGTAATCGCACCGCCAACCCCATCAAGAGTAGTAGTTACAACGCTGCCCTCGGTCAGATAACCACAGTTGTTGCTGTCCAGACAAAACGTTCCACTCGCATTTGGTAGCGTATACTGGTGATTCCCTGTTAAGGCCGCACTCAAAATTTGCGCGTAGTTGTTGCTACTTGCCAGATAAATGCTTCCCTGGCTGATGATATCGCCGTTTACGATGAGCTTACTGTTGTTATCAGCGATACCAAGCAGAGGCAGTTTATCTGGTGATTGCGTGTCCTCTAGCGTCACCGACTGATCAGGGGTGCTTTCTGCTGGTGATTGTAGCTGACCACCTCTTCGCGATAGAAGGCTAGTTATGAGTATCGCTAGCAGGATTACGAGAATAATGACAGCACTTCCGATTAGCGCCTTTTTTATGAACTGGCGCTGTCTTGAGGGGTCAGGCGTCTCCTTGGGCGCCTCAGCTTGTGGTTGCCCTGGCTGCGCCCCCCCTGTAGGTTGAGTCGAGTTACCATCCAAGCTTGTCTCTGGTCGATCAAGCGACGCGCTATCATACTGATCAAACTCCGGGGCTGCCGCTACCTGTCCTGTCGAACTCTGCGGTAATGTCTCAGGATTTACCCCATTGCTGCTATCTGCTGAAGTACCCCTCGGTTTGGGGGTATAGACTTGTCCGATTGGGTGGTACGCTGACGTGCCGCTTTGCTGCATACTTTGTGTGTTCAGTTTTTATTTAGTATTTCTTGATCCATTATAACCACACCGCACACTCTTAGCCAAATAGTTTTACCGCTGTTATCACCTACATATTCTAAAAAGTTTTTACTTCAATTTTACGTTGTAACTAATGCTACAACTATGCTGATGTAAATGCTTATGGTTTACACCTGTAAATTACTTAATGTTGTTATAGTTACTATGGATTTTCTGAAACTATTCGCATAAAAAAATTATCCACAGGTATGGATAATTTTATAGTAATTACTGCTGAAATATCTAGCTAATTTTACTGATTTTGATGTGGGTCTGGCGCTGTCTATGACCACGAACCTTGTGTACACGCTTTTTGGCCTTGTAGCGTATTGCTACAACCTTGTCAGCCTTAGCATCAGCTTCAACAACTTCGGCTGTGACTTTCTTGGCAGACACAGTAGGTGTACCAATTGTTACTGTCTCGCCATCAATAACAAGTAGTGGAGAGAATTCCACTGACTTCTTGGCGTCCTTAATCAGATCAACAGCAATAACGTCACCTTCTGTGACGACATACTGGTTACCACCGGTTGCTATAACTGCCTTTTTCATCGTTTACTTTGTGCCTTGAATTTAGTTACCAATAGAGATTAACAGATAAGCCGCCATCTGTAAAGTGTAAGCTCACAGCTTTTTGATAGAAATATTCAATGTTGAGCCATCTATCCTTGCTTGTTCACTGTATTCAAGCTCCGTAGGACGTGTGTGTAGCGTTTTGGCAAGGGTTTCGGACTTGATTATGTCCTGGTGCTCTGCAACGGCCTCTGCGGTCTCAACGTCGTCCGTAGACAGCGCTAATTCAATGCGGTCGTCCACATCCAGCCCTGCTTTCTTCCGCGCATTCTGCACGTTGCGCACCACCTCACGCATAATGCCCTCACGCTTCAGCTCAGGAGTTACGGTAGTGTCCAGTTCTGTTCTGATATCCAACCTATTCCATGTGTCACGGCCCTTCTCTACTACTTCGATAAAAGTTTCATCACCGATTAACTGGGTTTTTGGTACAACTTCTACTTTTTTAACATTTACTTCATCGGCGATAAGATCAAGTAGAGCCTTGTTCTTATCGGCAAGTCCGTAAACCCGAATCGAAGACAGTGGCTGGCGCACTTTTATACCCTTCTCACCCCTCTGGGAAAGCCCTTGGTTAATAGCCTCTCGTATCTTGGCCATCTCGTATAGAATGTGCGTGTCGGCTTTTTGTGCCTCTGGCCAGTCACTGAGATGTACTGACTTGGGCATTTTAGTGCCCTTTGTCAGCTCTCGCCACAGGTGGTCACTAATAAATGGCGCCCACGGTGCTAACAATTGGCAGACGCGTACTAGAACAAACCATAATGTCTCATATGCTTGGTTTTTGTCGCTATCATCCTCCGACTTCCAGAAACGACGTCTCGAGCGGCGTATAAACCAGTTGCTCATATCGTCGATCAGGCCAAAAATCGGCTGTATGGCATGCGCCAGCTTGTAGTCATCCGCTTGCTTAGTAACTTCTTCAATAGCTTCATTGAGCCGTGCCAGAATCCACTGATCTAAAACATTACTACTCTCTGGTTGCACGCCTGGCTTGGCTGGCTTCCATCCATCGATATCTGCATACATCTTGAAAAATCGATATGAATTCATGAGTGTACCCAAGATATTGCGGTTGAGATCCTTTAGAGCAGCACGATCGAACCGCATGTAATCGGCAGTTTGCGTGGCCTGTGTACTTGATAACAAGAACAAGCGAAGCGCATCGGCGCCCTCGTCGTTAAACACTTCTTCGATGGCTGGATAATTTTTTAGGCGCTTGCTGAGCTTCTGCCCATCGGCTGCCATAATCATTCCGTTGACAACGACATTTTTGTACGCAGGACTATCAAAAAGTATGGTGTTCACTACATGTTGTACATAGAACCACAGTCGCGTCTGATCCAGCCCCTCAATGATGAAGTCAGCTGGGAAAGACGCCTTGAATGTATCTTTGTTCTCGAACGGATAGTGCTGCTGGCCAATACTCATACAGCCAGACTCGAACCAACAATCCAGTACTTCTTCGACACGCCGGTAGATCTTGCCGTCCTTTTTGATAACTACATCGTCTACCTTAGGTCTGTGCACATCAGAAAGGTCCAGATCACTATCTCCAACGAGCGTACGCAGCTCATCATAACTGCTCACTACGATGTAATCATCTTCATCAGCCTCATTTACCCAAACTGGCATCGGCGCACCCCAGTAACGATTACGTGACACCGACCAATCGCGAGCACCCTCGAGCCACTTACCGAAACGCCCAGTCTTGATATTCTCAGGAATCCAGTTTATCTTCTCGGCAGTTTTCATAAGCTGTTCACGGATTGCCGATACCTTGATAAACCAACTTGTAATCGAGTAGTACATCAGGGGTGTGTCGCAGCGCCAGCAGAATGGATATGTGTGTGTTAACGTCTCTGCAGCATAAACCCTACCGATTTTTGTAAGATGTTCGATAATTGGCTTATCTGCTGACTTAAAAAACTTACCCTTGATTTCGTCATAGCCAATACCACCTGTAACCTTGCCGCTTGCATCGAGCGTCTTGAGTACGGGAATGTTATTATCCTGCCCTAGTTGCAAATCATCCTCACCAAACGCTGGCGCAACATGAAGTACGCCAGTACCGTCATCGATACTAACAAACTGTGCCGGCCACACCTTGTACAGATTCTGATGACCTTCCATGTCTTGAAGTCCTTTAACCTTAAATAGCGGTTCGTATTGTTTGCCCACAAGCTCTGAGCCATGAAGCTCCTTAACAATACGGTAGTTTTCACTTGCAAGCGCCTCGAGGCGCTTCTCTGCTACGATAAGGGTTTCTTGTTGCCCTTCATCGCTTTTGAGCACAACATACACATAGCGTTCCTCGGGATTGACTGCTATTGCCGCGTTCCCCGGTAGTGACCATGGAGTCGTCGTCCAGCCCAACAAAAATGCGTCTTCGTCAACTAGTTTAAATTTAACAAATAAACTGGGGTCGGGCACGTTGTCCTTGTATCCATCATTGACCTCAAAATTTGAAAGCGGCGTCTCACATCGGGGGCAATATGCCGTGTTCTTAAAACCCCTGTAGAGCAAACCCTTGTCATTAATCTGACCCAGCGCCCACCAAACGCTTTCGGTGTAATTGTTGTCAACCGTTGCATAGTAGTTGTCGTACTCACTCCAACGACCGAGTCGCTGCAGTAACACTTCCCACTCACCTTTGTATTTGAATATCGAGTCCCTGCAAGCATTGTTGAACTTCTCGAGTCCCAGCTCTAAAATCTCCTTTTTACCGCTGACCCCAAACTCCTTTTCGATAGCGTACTCGACAGGAAGACCGTGACAATCCCACCCGTTACGTCGTGGTACGTAGAAACCGCGCATAGTCTTATAGCGAAGCACCGAGTCTTTGATGCTTGTAACGAGGCTGTGACCGAAGTGAGGTAGGCCATTCGCAAAAGGAGGTCCATCGTAAAAACTAAAGTACGGGCCACCCTTGCGGTTATCCATACTCTGTTCAAATGTCTTTTCTTTATCCCAGAGTGCCTGTATAGACTCTTCGATGGTGGCTAAATTTGATTTCTTTGTCTCGCTCATACATGCTCCTCGCAAATAAAAATCATCTCTTTGGATTACCAGATCCCTGTTACGGGAGGTACCATCTGGTTTCCAAAAGAGATGACTCCTTTAGCACTTAATCACTGATTAACGGATCAGGACCGAGAGATTCTACTGGGCCGTAGGCCTTTCTTTCTCCTCCTTGCAGGTGATAGCTGCTTCTCGCTAGTTTGCGAATGGATTTCCAAATTGTTACGAACTCAAGTATATCTTAGTTACTTCTACTGTTCAACTAGATAACCGTTCACATCATCGATAAGTGGCAGTGGCTCACCACGCCAAGTATTCAGCAACTGACCGTCGCTAGCAACTGCTAGTATTGTGGGATGTTGCATGATGTCATACAGATCGAGCAGACGAAGACCTTCCTTGCTATCAACATCAATAAGCTCTACATCCTTGCCTGTACGCCGCTTAAATTCTTGTGCGTATTGCAAAACTGCCCTTGCGGACTCTGAGTCTGGTCGATAAAGCATAATCGCCTTCATACCTCTTAGGTTATAGAGCTAATGCAAAAGAATCAAGCGTCTACTTTTTCCTAGGGCAAGATCTAAGAGCAGCCAGTGGTTGAGCCACAAGCAGTACAAACATAGCACGAACCGCTTCGTTGTGTCTGGTTCCCGCAGTTAAAGCACATCGGTGCACTATCTGCTTTGCTTGCTGTCTTTGTCGTTGCCTTTGCTGCCGCAGCAACTTCTTTCTTTGGCTCCACAGGTACTACTGGCTCTGTAACAGTTTGCTCCTGCACCGGCTGTTCGTCGAGTAAGCTCGTCTGGTCATCAGGCATATCATCCATAGACGCCAAACCCAACTCCAGCCGATCATCAAACGACAGGTACGTTAGCGCCAAGCGACGGAAAATATAGTCAACAATGGACGAAGCCGTACGGATATCTGGGTCATCGGTGATGCCAGATGGAGCAAATGACATATGTGCCATGCCCTTTACATAGGTTTTGAGTGGCACACCATATTGCAAACCATAGCTGATAGAGCGACCGAACGAATCCATAAGACCCGCAAGTGTTGAGCCAACTTTTGCGATACTGATGAAGAGCTCACCAGGGGTTCCATCTTCGAATTCACCTATCGTAAAGTAC
>JAGQNJ010000039.1 GCA_020428115.1 Candidatus Saccharimonadota bacterium | reverse complement strand
TCTGTTAGCAACTTTCTCATTTTGGAAAAGTTCCATATTCTATCTGGCGGAGAGGGTGGGATTCGAACCCACGATGGTGTTGCCACCATACACGCGTTCCAGGCGTGCCAGTTCAACCACTCCTGCACCTCTCCGTCAAAAGTAGTATACTAGACATATGCGAATTACAAAGTATGAGCACTCGTGTCTTGATATCCACGATCATGAGGCACGGCTTGTGATTGACCCCGGGCGGTTTTCGCCGTCGTTCACAGACTGCGCAAATATCGCCGTATTGATACTGACGCACGTACACCGTGATCACTTCGATAAAGAAACGGTGGGCAAGATCGTTGCAGCCAATCCTGGTGTGATGATTTTTGCGCCCAAGCAAGTTGCCGATGAGATACTAGACGCTAGTGTTACGGTCCCAGAAATTGGCAAGATATACGAGGCTGCTGGCTTTAGTCTAGAATTTTTCGGCGGTGAACACGAGTTATATGATGGCTTCCAGAACATCGCAGTCCTTGTCGATGGCACACTATACCATCCTGGTGATTCATACACACTGCCACATAAACCTATCAAAATTCTAGCTGCACCTGCCGCTGCGCCTTGGCTCCGTGTCACTGAGGCAGGGGAGTTTATCAAATCGGCTAAGGCTCAGAGGGTGTTCCCGATCCACAATGCGCTGTTGTCACCAGTTGGTGAGGAAGTTCACTACCGTATTCTGGGCGAAGCCGCGCAGGCCGCCGGAAGCGACTGGCACGTACTTCAGACAGGTGAGTCAATCGCAATCTAGGCTATCGTCGTGCCGATATTTTTGCCCTCAACAACACTATGAATGTTGCCTGGCTTGAGTGCATCAAACACAATAATTGACATGCCGTGCTCCATTGCGAGTCCCATGGCAGCCTTGTCCATTATCATAATGTCTTTATTCTCAACGGCATGCTGGAAGGCGAGCCGCTCGTGACGCTTGGCATCTTTGTGCTTTGTGGGGTCTTTGTCGTACACACCATCAACTTTTGTTGCTTTCAAAACAGCGTCGCAACCAAGCTCGAGCGCTAGAGATACTGCAGCCGTGTCTGTAGTCAAATACGGCCTTCCAATGCCGCCACCAATAATAACCACACGACCTTTTTGCAGGTGTTTTATAGCCAGACGATGCACAAATGGCTCCGCAACTTGTTGCGCGAAAATGTTGGTAAGACAACGGGTCTTGACCTTGTTTGCTTCAAAAATATCTGTCAGCGCTAAGGCATTAATCATCGTGCCAAGCATGCCCATATGATCGCCAGTCACACGCTTGATACCATGCCCAGCAATCTGCGCGCCTCGTACAAAGTTACCACCGCCCACCATGATGACTACTTCGCAACCAGACTGAGATATCGTTTTAATTTCCTTGGCTAGCCAGGTTGCAAGCTTCGGATCAATGCCAGATTCGTACTCGCCAGCAAGTTGCTCGCCCGAGAGCTTGAGGAGTATTCGTTTGTACTTAACGCTCATCTAACGAGTCAGTCTAGCAGATTCACCTCTGAAACGCTATACTTTACCTATGACTATATTTTCGTGGAATGTAAACGGAATCCGAGCCGCGTGGAATAAAGGCGAGTTCCAAAAATTCATCAAAAAGTACAACCCTGATATCCTCTGCCTGCAAGAAACTAAAGCCAACCAGGATCAATCCGAGGTAGATGCGCCTGGCTACGAAGAATACTGGAACAGTGCCGACAAAAAAGGCTACAGCGGAACTGCCATCTTCACTAAACAAAAACCAATGAAGGTTACCCACGGACTACCTGATGAAGTCGTGAACAAGTACAACCTGACCGATGGCTATGGCGACCCAAATAAAGAAGGTCGAGTTATCACGGCCGAGTTCGATACATTTTTTGTGGTGAGTGTGTATACGCCAAATGCCAAGGATGATCTCAGTCGACTGCCTCTGCGCGCAAAGCACTGGGATCCGGCATTCCTCGACTACTGCAAATCTCTAGAGGCTGATAAACCCGTGGTATTTTGCGGCGACCTAAATGTTGCCCACACCGAGGACGACCTTGCACGACCAAAGCCCAACGAAGGCAAGAAGGGCTACACGGTCGAAGAGCGCCAAGGCTTCCAAAATTTTATCGATGCTGGTTTTGTAGATACCTTCAGAATGTTTACCAAGGGCGATGGTCATTACACCTGGTGGACACACTGGGCAAATGCCCGTGCTCGCAATGTTGGCTGGCGTATCGATTATGTCATGGTGTCAAAAAGCCTGCAGAGCAAAGTCACAAAGGCCGAAATTCATGCTAAACAAATGGGCTCCGACCACTGCCCAGTGAGTGTTACAATTGCCCTATGAGCCTACAGAATGATTTAGACCTACTCTATGAGCTTGGCGCACTGCGACTTCTTGATCGACAGTGGGTTAGGTTTCACTTGCAAGGTGTAGCCAATCTTACAGAACACCATTACCGTGTTGCCTGGATTGCGATGATCCTTGCGAAGCATGAGAAGGCAACGGCTACTGACACCATCATCAAGATGGCTCTCGTGCACGATATTGGCGAAAGCAGAACCGGTGATGTCGACTATCTAGCACGTCAATACGTTGAGCGCAACGAACATAAAGCCGTCCGCGACATGCTACTCAAAACATCACTCGGCAAGGAAATGCTTGCGCTGTGGGAAGAATACGAAGCCCGCGAGTCACTCGAGGCAAAGATCGTTAAGGATGCTGATAATCTGGATGTCGATCTTGACCTGCGAGAACAGGGGGCACGGGGCAATGAGCTCAAAAAGCTCTGGACCACCCAGCGCAAGTTTGTGGGCGATAATAAACTCTATACCAAAACCGCCCAAAAACTCCATAAACTTATCTGGTCTGATGCCCACAGCCCGCACGATTGGCATATCAAGGCACCACAAAACCGCCTCAATAGTGGTGACTGGAAGCAATGAAACGCTTCGCTGCATTTGACATTGATGGCACGCTGATTCGTTGGCAGCTCTACCACGCCGTTGTTGACAAACTTGCCCAGGATGAACTGCTAGGAAGCGAAGCAAGGCAACGCCTGCATGATGCTCGCATGATCTGGAAACGACGCGAACATCCAGAAGCATTCAAAGCTTACGAGAAAGAACTCATACGTGTGTACGAATCTGCTCTACCAAACTTATCAGCCGCGCAGTTCGATAAAGCCGTCAACAGAGTCGCCGAAGAATACAAGTCGCAAGTTTATACTTACACGAGGAGCTTAGCGAAAAGGCTCAAAGCCAAAGGGTATACGCTTATTGCTATCTCTGGTTCGCATACCGAATTAGTCCAGCATGTTGCAAAACAATTCGGCTTTGATATATGGGTTGGCAGTGAATACGAGCGCGCGGGCAACCGTTTTACTGGCAAGCGAATAATCGCTAGCCACAACAAGGAGCAAACCCTCAACCAGCTAATAAAGCAGCATGGTCTTAGCCGTACGGGCAGCTATGCGGTGGGCGACAGCCGAACAGACGCACCAATGCTTGCAATGGTTGACCACCCGATAGCGTTTAACCCCGACCAGGAATTATTTGACTTGGCCCAGCAACACAAGTGGCCAATTGTCATTGAGCGTAAAAACGTCGTATACAAACTGGAGCCACGAGATGGATCATACGTACTGGCAGAAACAAGCGAATAACCAAGCACTCTTTGAAGACCTACTTTGGAGCCGACCCGAGAACAAGCGCCTAGCGGGTAAGCTCTTGGTTGTCGGCGGTAATCTCCATGGCTTTGCAGCACCTGCAGAGGCCTACGACCAAGCCGCCAAAGCAGGCATTGGAACTACAAAAGTCCTGCTCCCAAATGCACTCCAAAAGACAATCGGGCAGCTTATCGAAAATACTGAATTCGCGCCATGTAATAATTCGGGTAGTTTCAGCAAACAGGCGCTCGGCGAATGGCTGGCCTTTGCTACCTGGGCAGACGGAGTACTGCTAGCAGGTGATCTAGGACGCAACAGCGAGACAGCTATTTTGCTCGAATCTTTCATTGGCAAATATAATGGCCTGCTCACGATAACTAAAGATAGCGCAGACTACTTTACCAATCAGCCCGCTGGTATTCTGGAGCGTCCACAAACTACGCTCGTTATCACCATTGCGCAACTTCAAAAACTCTGTACAGCTGCAAAGTGGCCGACACCCATCAAATTCAGCATGCTCGCATTGCCACTTGCAGAGCAATTACACCAACTAACCAACACATATGCAGTGAACCTCGTTGTGCTACACAACGATCTTATGTTCGTTGCATCAGGTGGCGAGGTTAGTACAACAAGCATGCCGCAAACTGAGTCATGGCGCATCAAAACAGCAGCGCATTGCGCTGTCTGGCAAATCCAGAACCCAGGCCGTCCATTCGAGGCGCTCACCACTGCCGTGTATAGCACATGCAAATCATGAGCTAACAGGTATCATCTGATATAATACGCCTATGCCAACAGATATGAACACTGCTAAGCATTATAATGCGAATGCCGAGCAATACCACCAGCACGTTACAAACCCAAGCGACAGCATTTTTCATTCACAGTATGAAAAACCAGCGATTCGAGCCGAACTACCAAACCTTGAAGACCTCGATGTTTTAAGCATTGGCTGTGGTAGTGGTGTCGATAGTCGTTGGCTAGCAGACAATGGCGCAAGAAAAGTAATCGGTATAGATATCTCTAGTGGCCTGCTGGATATAGCAAAAAGAGAGAATCCAGACATTAGTTTTCTCGAAATGGACATGGAAAAACTTGATTTTCCTGATGAGAGCTTCGACCTCGCATATTCGAGTCTAGCCATTCACTATGTAGATGACTGGACACCGGCGCTAAAAGAGGCACGTCGGGTGCTACGCCCGCATGGAACATATGTATTTTCTTGTGGACACCCAATAGACACTGCTGTGGAATACACGAAAGATGACCAAGCAAAATATGCATATCTTGGCAGGAAGATTGAACTGGAAACAGGGAAGCGCACTATCTTTGGAGACTATCTTGTCGTGAAAGATGGTGGAGTTAAACCAATTGAAGGCACACTGGGTGATATGGAAGTTGTTGTATACCACAGAACTTTCGGCAAGATGATTGAGCAAATTCGTTCAGCAGGCTTCACTATAGAAAAAGTTGTTGAGCCACAACCAGCTCCCGACATGCAGCAAGCCAATCCTGATATGTTTGAACAACTATCTCGCATACCAGCCTTCATGATTTGGGTGCTCAAAAAATGACTTCAGTATTTAATAAATCAGACATAATAATTCAGCGCGCCAAGTAAGCTGGCCGCAACACCATGTAAGATTGCACTATACTACAAAATATGTTACTGTTTATAAATTATGTCAGGAGAGCAGACACAAATTGAGCGAGCTAGTTTCGGTTATCCAGGCTTCGCTCAAGTACTGACTACCTTTCAGTATGGGACTTATGAGGAAAAGCTCGCAGCCGCACAAAAGTTTGGCCGCCTGCAAAAGACTGGCGCCCAAGGAATAACTGGTGATATGTTCCTGGAGCTCGCCTTTGAACAGCCGAATCCAGAAGCTGCTCTTGAACTTTTTGCAGAAGCGGATAGCCATTGGAACAGAGCCATGGGTCTCCACCAAGCGGGCGAAGGGCATGGTGAGGGCTTTGGTGCTGCGTTTAGTTTGGCTCAGCGCGACCTATATCAATGGAGGCTATTGGCTCCCGAGATTCTCCCCCCGGCTAGGGTAGTAGAGGAATCGTATACACAAATGCTTGATCTAGCACTGGGTATGACCGAAGAGCTGTCAAGCCAAGTGCAACGAGTTAAATCTGATTATAATATGACGGTCACTGGGCAACTTGCAGAGGTAGAAGCATGGCTGCTCTTGCAACGTTTTGGTCTACAGCTTGGGGATAGAAGCTGGCTTGCCACATCATCCTCGTTCACCGAAGACCGTGGCAATGCTGCATATCGTCGACGGACATCTTGGGATATATCGGTTTGGGCACAGACTGACACCGAGTCAACGCCCGAGAGAGCCTACAAAGTACAGATAAAAACTACAGCTAACGGTAATTCCTACATCTATAACGAAGATGTCGCGCTTGTGAACCTCTGTGATGATCTGGCCCTGCCAAATAGTAATGGCCAAACAAAGCGTATTCCACTTGGCACAATAGCTAGAGAGTGCGCTTCGGAGCAAGCGGGTTCCGAACACGCCACCAGACGCTTGGATCAAAGAACTGAAAAGCTACTCGATATTCTAGGATAATAATTAAAATAAAACTTGGTGTTCTTGTACGACAAGGCTAGAACCTATTTTGAGGAAAACGCC
>JAGQNJ010000038.1 GCA_020428115.1 Candidatus Saccharimonadota bacterium | reverse complement strand
CCATTTACTGGATGTTCGCCTAGACGAGATTCGCACAACGCGATTTCCTATGTTTGAGGATGTAACCGAGGGGTGGCAACCACTGAGTGAAGACGAAAAGCTAACATTTAACGCACTACTAATCGCGCAGCACGAGTTAGACGCCACATATAGTGACCGAACAGGTTATCGCCGTAATGGTTGTAGCTTTGGCGGTCCAGTACGAGCATAAAATGGCAGAGTATACACCCAGATCCGAAGACTGGCATCACCAAATGCCTGACCACCCACCAGTCGAGCATCAGCATATTATTGATACGCCTGAGCTTGAGCCGTATGTAGTTGAGCCCCTGGAGACACCTTCTGCCATAAAGTTTATGCGCCGATTAGGAGCATACGCAGCTACGAGTGTCGGCATAAACGTAGTACTAAGCACGGTCCCATTTTTTGACACACCGTATGAAGGGCCAGCGGAATTTGTAGCTAAAACCGCTGTGGGTTTCGCTTTTCTAACGTTTTTGGGTGAGGCACTAGAAGACATACGCAAAGACAAGCAAGAACGTACTGATGCGACACCGTATACTGGACAACAGGGGTGAAGTGTAGTACACTGTACCAGTTACGCACGAGTCGGTTGCTTCACCGGCAATTGCAAGGAGAATAAACGTGGCAGAAAAAACAATTACTGCAAATCTTAAGATGAAAATACCTGCTGGCAAGGCCAGTGCGGGTCCTCCTGTGGGCTCTACACTTGGTCAGTATGGTGTAAACATGATGGATTTTGTGAATCCGTTCAATGAACAGACCAAGGATATGCGTGGCATTGTTACCGCACATATCACAATTTATGATGATCGAAGCATGGATTTTAGGGTTGTCGGACAGCCAACGGACGACCTAATTCTTCAGAAACTCGGTGTCAAAAAGGGCTCTGGCCGACCAAATACCGAAAAACTAGACAAAAAGCTTACCGATGCAATGCTCACAGAGATTGCAGAAGAGAAGATGAAAGACATGAACGCTGATAATATCGAATCAGTCAAGAAGATGGTTGCTGGCACTGCCCGCAGCATGGGAATCGAAGTAGAAGGGAATTAATATGAAACCAGAGACAATTGATGAACTCCGAAGATACAAGGCAGAGCTTGAAAAAACAGAGGAAGGTGCGCGAGCAAAGGCATTCCATAGTTACCACAAACAGCTCCAGAAACTTGGCGAGTTCCTGAGTAAGCAAGATGAGTCTACATGTGAAGTTCTGCTTCTTTCTGGGGCTAGGGGTACAGATTATACTGCCACTGCGACCTTGGAAGATGGTATGATTGATTTTGGGCTAAGAGGTCGCCTCGCTCCTGATCAAGACACATACTGGATAGGGTCCATTGATTTTACTGACGACAGCGAAGAAGACCTATTAATTAATGCTCACGGTCTTGATGGCGAACATGGTCCTATCAATGCTAATGATTTTGATCCAGAAACTGGTGAGATGCAGCTTGATGGCATGCCAATTGAAATGCGATTTATCTACGAGATTTCAATCGACGTCATCGCTGCAGTACAGGAAAGACTCCGCAGACAGGGAAGTTAATTGTTAATTATTGTGGGAGGCGCTCGAACCGCCACTTGTACCACGAAAGGAGTAAACAATGGCAGAAACAGCCAAACCAACCAAAAAGACAAAGCAAGAGGAAAAGGATGCGCTTGATAGTATCAAGGCAGCTGACAAAGCTGTTGTAGAGACAGAGGCGCAGGAAATTGTCGAGAACGCCGAAGCAACAGCAAAGGCGGGCAAGCGAAGCGCTAAGGGCATCAAGCAAGCCGAGGAGAAAAAGGCCAAAATTGAGCACCAAAAGCACGCAGATGAAGAGGCGCCCGTAGAAGTTAAACCCAAAAAAGCCGCAAAACCTGCGCGTAGTAAGTTAGAGCGCAGAAGCAAAAAGTATAAGGATGTAGCAAAACAAGTAGAGAAGGACAAGGAATACAGTCTTAAAGAAGCTGTTGAGCTTGCACTCAAGACTAGCCCAACAAAGTTTGACGCTACTGTTGAACTACATGTGCGCCTGGGGGTAGACCCTAAACAGGCAGATCAGAACATCAGAGGCACTGTTGTGCTGCCTGCTGGTTCTGGTAAAACGGTTCGTGTTGCAGTCTTTGCCGAACCAGATGATGTCAAAAAGGCGAAGGACGCTGGCGCAGATATTGCCGGAAACGACGAGTTTCTACAACAGCTCGATAAGGGTGTCGTTGATTTTGATGTACTGATCGCGACACCAAAGGTAATGGCAAAACTCAGCAAGTATGCACGTGTTCTAGGGCCAAAAGGACTCATGCCTAACCCTAAGAGCGGTACGGTTGCAGCCGATGTAGCCAAGGCGGTCACAGAGGCAAAGGCTGGTAAGGTTGAATACCGAGTTGATAGTACCGGCATCGTCCATATTGGTGTTGCCAAAACAAGCTTCAAACCAGAGGATATCACTCAGAACATTACGGCC
The DNA here is from genome assembly GCA_020428115.1 of Candidatus Saccharimonadota bacterium. GTDB lineage: Bacteria > Patescibacteriota > Saccharimonadia > Saccharimonadales > JAGQNJ01 > JAGQNJ01. The sequence continues at coordinate 3,872 of JAGQNJ010000038.1, read as the reverse complement.
ATCTTTGCCGCAATCAAGTCTGCGAAACCCGGCTCACTCAAAGGCAACTACGTGCAGTCTATACACCTGTCGACAACTATGGGACCCGGCATCAAAATCGCAACGAGCGAGCTCTAGCATGATCTGGCAGGATGTAGTATTTGGGGTGGGTACTGCTGTGTTTTCTATCGCACTGATACCAACACTTCGCGACAAGCAAAAGCCAGCCCTACTAACATCAATACCAACAGCCGTCATACTGTATATCTTTGCCATAACCTCGAGCACGCTTAACCTACGATTTGCAATGATTATGCAGCTTGTGAGCGCCACAATATGGTCTGCGTTAGCATGGCAGCGCTATCGACAGAACCAAGTCAAAAGTAAGCTATAATATAGTTTATATGGCTGGTATGGTAATCGTTTTTGATGGGCCTGATGGCGTTGGTAAATCAACGCAACTAAAGCTAACCGAAGCTTGGCTCAAGGAGCTTGGACACGACGTACATACGGCTCGTGCGTCAGGTGGCACGCCTATTGGAGAAGCTCTGCGCGCCGTTTCGCTTGCTGACATACCCAGGCCAGCCGAAACCGATGTCTATATATCATTGGCGATGGGTACGGCACTCGGACAGGATCTTAGAGGGCGTGTTGCGCGAGGACAGATATGCCTAGTAGATAGGAGCCCAGCTGCAATAATTGCATACAACGCATACGGTAGCGAACTTAGCAACAAACAGCTAGCAGTAACTGCGTTTGAAGACATGATAAAACTATGGAACATCAATCAGATGATCATTATTGATGCAGATCAGGCAATTATCGATCAGCGCCGTGCAAACCGAACCGATAAACCCAAAGATTACTTCGAAAAGCAGAATGATGCATATCACCAAAGAGTCAGGGAGGGCTACAGTAAAGCTATTCAGCTGGTAGAGGATCACCCCGAGTGGGGAATTGAGCTTATACGTATTGACGGCGCTCCCAGTGAAGCCCAGGTGCAAGAGCACGTTAGGCACGCTATTAAAAACATACTTGCCTAGTACAGGCACCACTTTCACAAAAAAGTGTTGTCTGAGTACAGGCACCACTTTCACAAAAAAGTGTTGTCTGAGTACAGGCACCACTTTCACAAAAAAGTGTTGTAATTATGGTTGTTTGGGTGGTTTAGACACTACATATTGCGTACAATGTACCTACGCAGCGCACATTGGCGCGAATCGACATATAAGAATGGGGTTAGTAGTGGCGGTATATAGCAATACGCAGATAAAGCAGGCAATTCATTACGGGCATATCGTTTTTCATCCGTACCGTGAAGAACATATTGCAGGTAGCAGCATTGACGTTACTCTAGGCTACTACTACTACCGCACAGAACGATCCAAGGACCACCCCATATATAACCCATTCGATCAAGGTGACGTTCAGCGGTATTTTGAAGGCGCAAACAAGGCAGTGCCTCATAAAAAGTGGTGTGACGAAAACGGAATCAAACCGCTCAAGGGCATTCCGCCAAACCACCCTGTGATACCGATTCATCCAGGGGAACGTATCCTAGCTCACACTCATGAGTTTATTGGTATTAAAGCCCCAGGAACAAGCACTATGCAAGCCCGTAGCACATGGGGTCGCAACGGTGTTGCAGTATGTCTGGATGCTGGCTGGGGTGACCCAGGATACATCAACCGATGGACGATGGAAATTTATAACATGAACCAACACGAGACAGTACTTTTACCGGTTGGCGAGCGTATTGCCCAGATGGTGTTTTATGATACAGGACCAGTTGATAGCGAATACAAAAAACTTAGCGGCAAATATCAGACAGATGACAGTATCGACCTAGACAAGATCATTCGCAATTGGCGCCCAGAGCACATGCTACCTCGCGCCTATAATGACAAGCGGATCATGCCGCCAAAGATAAAAGGACTCAAGAGTGACTGATCAACCCACACCTTATACAGATGCGGGTGGGGAAGAAGCAGCAGTACGTCGGGGTGCATTCATTGTCATTGAGGGAACTGATGGCTCTGGCAAAGGGACTCAGTTTGAGTTGCTTGCAAAGCGTTTAGAGCAAGAAGGCTACGATGTTGCGACCTTTGATTTCCCACAGTACGATAGTGAATCTAGCTTTTTTGTCCGCGAATACCTAAACGGCAAGTATGGCAAAGCAGATGACGTTGGCCCGTATACTGGGTCACTATTTTATGCCCTAGATCGCTATCAGGCAGCACCAAAGATCACGCAAGCACTTGCTGAGGGCAAAGTAGTACTGGCCAATCGCTTCACTGGTAGTAACATGGCGCACCAGGGCACTAAATTTACTCATCCAGAAGAGCGTCGCGGGTACTTTATATGGCTAGATAATCTAGAGTTCCAGATGCTCGGTATACCCCGCCCGACTAAAAGTATCGTGCTACGCGTACCTGCAGACGTCGCCCAGAAGCTAGTCGATAACAAAGCAGAGCGGAGCTACACAGACAAAAAACGCGATATTCACGAGGCTGACCTGAACCATATGCAGCGCTCTGTTGATGTGTACGACGACCTCTGTCAGCTTTTCCCTAAAGACTTCACGCGAATAGACTGCGTACGAAACGACAAACTAATGGGCATAGATACAATTCATAAACACATATGGGAGACTATTACGCCAATGCTACCGGTAAAGAACGATCCAGTTCAAACAGATGAAGTTGAATACGTACGCAAAACTCAAAACGGCTTCGAAATAACTCCAGCTGGTAAGGATTTCCTCGAAGGGGCTGTTACAAATACCGAAGGCAATGTCTACGCGTTTACTGGAGAAAAGCTAACACCTATCACAGCAGCAGCCGCTATGGCTCGATTGAGCCGACGTGGTGACGATATGCGGATAACTATTCTTGATGAGTTTACAAAAAGCCTGGGCAAAGACGAAAAGCTACTACAGAGAGTAATTACGGCTTACGGTGATGATTCGGTGCAGCAGTTAGTAGGTCAACACCTTGTAGTAGAAGAAGCTTCTAACTTGCTTACCAAAAAGCTCGAATGGGGTAGGCTAGCATCATACTTAGAACAGTCCACCCGCTACATATACTTCGATCAAAAAGACAAAAACGGCAAGTACAAGTACTACACTCCAAGCCATTTTGATACGGAAACCAAGGATAACTACGAAACTAAAATCAACAAAGTCTTCGACCTGTACTCCGAAATGGTACACCAACTAACGGATTATGTTCGAGATCGCTCTGATGTGCCAGAAAGTGAGCGGGACATTGCCTGGAAGGGCGCTACCAGAGCTCAGGCTTGTGATGCAATACGTCCTGTTTTGCCTGTAGCAACTAAATCTACTGTGGGAATCTTCGCATCTGGACAAGCACTCGAAAGCCTCATTATGCACTTGCTAAGCGATGAGCTACCTGAGGCCCAAGAGACGGGCCAGAAGATCCTCAAGGAGTGCCGCAAGGTAATACCAACCTTCCTCGAGCGCGCTGATAAGCCAGATCGCGGCGGTGCAACAATTGCATATCGCGCAAACACTTACAATTCAGTCAAAGATATCGCTACTAAACACTTGCCAGAAAATCACAGCCCAGAGACCGATGCCGTTACGCTAACCAACTACTGGCCCAAAAACGAGCTAGACCTCGTACCAGACATGCTTTACGAACACAGTAGCCTCCCGCTTGAAAGCATACAGGCTGAGACATCAAAATGGTCATATGACCAAAGAGAAGAAGCCTTCAACGCCTACATCGGCGAAAGATTAAATCGACGTCACCGACCAGGGAGAGCACTCGAAAAAGCACACTATAGCTGGGATCTTGTATGTGACTACGGTATTTTCCGCGACCTGCAACGCCATAGAATCGTAGACGACCTCGAATGGCAATTCCTTACCC
>JAGQNJ010000037.1 GCA_020428115.1 Candidatus Saccharimonadota bacterium | reverse complement strand
TCGTTTATCGCTCAGGAGTTTGAGAATAATGATGGTGCTGCTAAAACTGAGGGCAACAGCGATATAGAATGCGGTTAGTGGTGCGTATCCGAGTAGCCGAACGATACCAAATCCGATTAGTGAGGTGAATATGACCTGCCCAACACCCGTGAGCAAAGAGATTTTACCTACCTCTTTGACAATCTTTGGGTTAAGCCCTAAACCAACAATAAAGAGCAACAGCGCGACACCAAAATTCCCGAGTATTTCAATGGTATCAGGTGACTTAACGATTCCAAGGATCGATGGTCCAACAATAAGACCTGTGAGGATATAGCTAATAATCAGTGGTTGGCGCAAAAAGCGCATCAGGATTGCAATGGCAGCACATAAAGCGAGTAGTGCAGATATTTCGACGAAGGCCTCGGTATGCATATTTTGTTTTATTCCCCTTGAAACTATTGTACAATGCTTATGATAACTTGTAAAAACAAGAAAAACTATGAAAGACATTTTCCGCAAAGCAGCATCCAAAACCGCATATGCCATGGGTACGGCCAGCGCCTTTTTGATATCCGTTGTGATTGTAATCGTCTGGGGACTATCTGGCCCCGTGTTTAATTATTCTGATACCTGGCAACTCTATATCAATACAGGCACCACTGTTGCGACATTCCTGATGGTATTCCTGATTCAAAACACCCAAAACCGTGATGCCAAGGCTATGCATCTTAAGCTCGATGAGCTAATTCGTTCCACTAAATCAGCTCGGAACTCATTCATGGATCTAGAAAACTTCACAGACGAGGATCTCGAGATTCTCGATAGAGAATTCCAAGAAATGCATGAAGGTCTCAAGGACAACTCGGCCATCCGTCGTCTTCGTAAAAAGATTCAAACCGAAAAGGAGCGCCGTGTAACCATCCGCAAAGCTGGCAAGGCGGCAGGACAGGCAATTACGACTATATTAAAGGCTCCGGTATCTGTTGTTCGTAGTAGCGCTGATAAAACAACCGTAAAAATACCAAAAGATACGGGCAAATAACAACATAGTTGATTATTTTATTGACAAGCATTAGAGGTTTGTGACAAACTACTAGTACTTCTTGTAGTTATATCACTACAAACCTGCAGTGCAGGCGAAGACAAAAACAAATTTACAATCAAATCATAAATAACCAGTGCCAAGCTATTGCTCTGGTTGAAAACAAAGAAAGGACAAAACGATGCCCGTTAAGGTTAAAGTTGTGCGTTCACAGCAATCATTCATACCTGTGCAAGTACGTCGCCCATCATGGCAGCAATTTTTGCACTACTAAAATAGGCAGTGGGAACGCCAGGGGAGATCGACCTGGCCACCCGAGCTTGTATCCACCCGATGCGGTGGATTTTTTATTGGCTTTGGCCTTGTTGTGCAGCTTGTTGAGCAATAGCTGCATCGATGAGCTCAATGAATCCATCGTAGGTCTGGGGAAGCTCCTCGACCTTTTTGCCATTGATTACAAAGGTAGGCGTTCCGGTCGCGCCAGCTGCCTGGGCTGATTTAACATCAGCGTTTATGGTGTTGGCAACGTCTTCGCTGGCATAGTCGTTTCTGTATTGGTCGATATTGAGGCCGAGTTCGGTGGCATAGTCTTCAAAGATACGACTTGGATTGCTTGCACTACTCCAGCTATTTTGTCGCTGGTAGAGAATCGTGTACATTTCCCAGAACTTGCCTTGGCGACCAGCTGCTTCTGCGGCACGGTGTGCTGCCATGGCGTTCTGGTGAATATTAACAAGCGGATAATGAACAAACTGGAACGTTATATTATCGCCATATTTGCTACGAACTTCCTCAACAATTGGGAAGTAGCTACCACATGCTGGGCACTGGAAGTCTCCATACTCAACAACCGTGACACCCTTGTTGCCTGCACCCTGGACATGTGAACTCGGCTGGCCGCTGCCACCATTTGCAGAATTAGACTGGTTGTCTTTGTGCTTGCTGAGAAACACAATGCCTGCGAATAGCCCAAACAGCACCGCAAGAATAATCAGAAATCGTTTGCTCATGTGTATAGTTGCTCCTTTTGTCCTACTATGATAACTGATTTACGTAGCTTTGAAAATTACGTAAGATACATACATGATAGTTATGGTTATTACGCTACTCATTGCCACAATACTGTTTGTGAGCTTGTCGCTACTCAAAACATACAAACGCATACCACTGCGTGAACTCAAACGACAAGCGCGCACAGGCGACAAGATCGCCCAATTGTTTTATCGGCCTGCCTCTTACGGCATGAGCTTGGACATTTTACTGTGGTTTATTATTGGCCTTAGTGGCAGTTCAATTGCCGTGATACTATCACGTACGCTTCCTTGGCCGATTGCCATACTACTTATACTGCTGATTATTGTGTTTGGATTTGGCTGGATGCCCGATACACAGCTCACGAGATTTGGCGTAAAGATTGCTGAATTTGCCGCTCCAGGGATACACTGGGTACTCGATCGATGCCAGCCAGTCCTAAAGAGCATCGGGCACTTACTCAAAAAAAGCCGAGCAGTTGCTGTTCACACTGGGCTTTTTAGCAAGCAAGATTTACTGGATCTTATTGACCAACAGAAAATACAAATAGACAATCGCATTACCAAGGACGAACTCTACATTGCTGCGCATGCCCTCACATTTGGCGAAAAAAAGGTTCTCGAAGTCATGACACCACATAGCCAGATGAAAGGCGTAGCAGCAACAGAGCTAATTGGCCCAGTACTTATGGGTGAGCTACACGACAGTGGGCATTCACGTTTTCCTGTCTATCAAGACGAAGAGAAGAACATAGTGGGCATGTTGTATTTGCGAGATATGCTAAAGGCAAAGGCAGGCGGGTTTGTAAAATCAATCATGCGGCCAGAAGTATTCTACGTACATGAGAACGAGCCTCTTGCGCGGGTGCTCGATGCATTCATTAAAACAAAACACCATTTATTTTTGGTCGTAAACAACTTCGAGGAAATCGTTGGAGTGATAACCATCGAGGATGTTGTGGAGCAGATCGTTGGCAAACAAATCATTGATGAGTTTGATACCTACGAAGACATACGTGCAGTTGCTCATATGCAAGCAGCCAAGAAACATAGCAAGCAAGACGAAGCTGTTTCGTCGGAACTTAAGGCCGATACAGCCGACAACGAAGAGGCAAAAGATTCCAGCAAGTCTAACAAACACAAACAACAATAGAATTTAGCCGACATCTCTGTTACAATTGACGGCATGCAAAGAATATTGGCGAGCGAAGTCGCTGCGCACGCTGGCAAAACTGTTTCTGTAAGTGGCTGGCTACACAAAAAACGTCTCCTTGGTGGACTGACGTTTATTAATGTTCGCGACCGCAGTGGCATAGTGCAAGCTGTTGTAGAAGATAAAGCTGAGGTCGAGAAACTCCGCGGCCTACAAATTGGAACCGTATTGACGGTTACTGGTAAGGCAGTTGCCGAGGAGCGTGCTCCTGGTGGTGCTGAGCTACACCATCCCACTCTAGAAATCACTACGCCTGTTACACACGAGCCACCAATAGAGATCGATAAGCCACTTGGACACAAATCAGAAAATCTCGATACCCTTTTTGATAACCGCGTTATCGGGCTCCGTAATCTGCAAGAAGCGGCAGTTTTCAAAATCCAAGCAGCAATAACTGATGCGCTCCGAAAGTACTTCAAGGACAATGACTTTACCGAAATACGTACACCAAAATTACTAGCAGAACCCACAGAGGGTGGTGCAGAAGTATTTCAAATGGATTACTTTGGCAAGACGGCGACCTTGGCACAGAGCCCGCAGTTTTATAAACAAATTATGGTCGGTGTGTTTGAAAGGGTATTTGAGATAGCGCCTGTTTACCGCGCCGAACCAAGTGCGACAACACGTCACATGACTGAGTATATATCTGTCGATGCTGAGATGGGTTTTATCAGTCTATCAGAGCTTGAAGTATTCTTAAGTGGGCTTCTCAATGCCGCTGTTGATGCTGCCTGGGATCAATACGAGCCAGAACTCAAACGTTGGAATGCAACAAAGCCAGTGCTACCCAAAACAATCCCAAGCATGACAATGGCAGAAATACACGAAAAGTATTCCAAGGCCACGGGCGAAAACACAGTTGGCGAGAAGGATCTACGCCCTGACGAAGAGCGCTGGATCTGTGAATATGCCAAGAAGAACCTTAAGTCCGAGGCGCTGTTTGTGAGCGAATGGCCAGCCAGCGAGATGAAGTTCTATCACAAAGCAAACGACAAAAACCCAGAGATTGCCGATCGAGTCGATCTGCTATTCCGAGGAGTCGAAATCGTGACGGCCAGCATGCGTGAAAATCAATATGAAGTTGTCATAAAGCAGCTCAAGGAACTGGCCAAAGGTGACCCAAATGACCCTGGCTACGCAGCACTTTTGAATGCAATGAAATATGGTATGCCTGCACACGGTGGATTTGGCCTGGGGCTAGAACGCCTAACACAAAAGATTGTCGGTCTCAACAACGTCAAGGAAGCCGCGTTATTCCCACGCGACATCAATCGATTGGCTCCGTAGGTAGGCACTAGCTTGTAGAAGGATCTACTTGTGCGGGGGCAATGCTTTTGGTATCAAGCTTCCGCTGACGCGCCGCGGGATAGTGTCGTGGGTGGTACTACGAAACTCAGCATCTATATCTTCGCGTTCTTGACCTTGTGGCTCGTGAATTGGTTTATCGAGCTCAGGGGCGATTTCATCGAATAGTGCATCAATCTCTTGTCGTTGTTCTGGACGCATGCCATCTAGGCTACGTTGCTGCTATGGGTAATGTCAAGTATTGCGGCAGACATTGCTATTTTGTACACTAAAGCCTGCATGGCAAAAGCATTTGAGGCAAAAAACGTCCATAAATCATTTGGGGGCAAGGTAAAAGCACTTGCCGGCGTTTCGCTATCTTCAGAAGAAGGCAAAATACTCGGCCTACTTGGTCCAAACGGCGCGGGCAAGACAACCTTAGTACGTATGTGGGCAACTTTGTTGCAACCAGACAAGGGCAGTCTCAAGGTACTTGGTACTGATGTAATGAAGGATCCTGATGAAGTTCGTCGAACAATTGGTCTGGCAGGGCAGTACGCCGCAGTCGATGAGTTTCTGACCGGACGCGAGAATCTATACATGGTTGGGCGCCTTTATCGTCTAAGTCACAAAGAGGCCAAAAAGCGTGCGCAGGATATTTTAGAACGCTTGCATCTTGTTGATGCAGCAAATCGGCCTGTCAAAACGTATTCAGGCGGCATGCGTCGACGACTTGATCTTGGCGCGAGCCTGGTCGGTCACCCTAAGGTGCTGTTTCTGGACGAGCCAACGACTGGTCTTGATCCACGTACTCGACAAGATCTATGGGATATCATTCGCGATCTAGTCGCCGATGGCACAAGCATTTTGCTGACAACACAATATCTAGAAGAAGCCGATGAGCTTGCAGACAAAATTGCTGTTATTGATCGTGGTAAGGTCATTGCCGAGGGAACTAGCAATCAGCTCAAGTCCAAGCTTGGTGGTGATGTCGTGGAGTTTGAGGTAGCGACAGGTACGCAGGTTGATCCCGCAATCCAAATCGCCAGCCAGTTCTCATCCAAAAAGCCAACCAGTGATGGTACAACAATTACCATGCCAGCTAAAGATGGTTCCAAAGGATTACTTGGAGTTGTTCGTGCGCTCGACGAAGCTAACATCAAGGTTGAGTCTATCGCACTTCATCGACCATCACTTGATGACGTCTTTTTGACATTGACTGGTGAACGGGCAAAAGATGTTGCACGTTCAGCATCCACGCAGAAGCGAGGTAAGCACTAATGGCGTTTTTCCATCCTGTAATCGATACGTGGGCAATAACCAAGCGGAACTTACTGCGCTACATACGCTTACCGCAACTGCTGTTTTTCTCATCAATTCAGCCAGTCGTATTTCTAACACTATTTAACTTTGTCTTTGGTGGTGCACTTGGCCCGGATGCGCCGGGTGGCTCCTACATCAATTACTTGCTTCCGGGTATCTTGGTGCAAACCACTATGTTTGGTGCTCTAAACACAGGAATTGGACTTGCCGAGGACATGGGAAAGGGTATCGTTGATCGTTTCCGTAGTTTACCAATGAGTCGTGGGGCAGTGATGGCGGGGCGTACTATCTCGGACATGTTACGTAATGTTGTGGTGATGGCCATTATGTTTGGTATGGGTACTATCTATGGGTTTAGCTTTCAGGACGGGTGGCTGGCAGGTCTTGGTATGTTTGCGCTCGTGCTGGTGTTTAGCTTCTCAATATCATGGATCGCTGCTTTTATGGGTATGAGCGTCAAAGATTCCGAAACAGCACAGCTCGCTGGGTTTGTTGTCATATTCCCACTAACGTTTGCTAGTGC
>JAGQNJ010000036.1 GCA_020428115.1 Candidatus Saccharimonadota bacterium | reverse complement strand
ATCTCATCAAAGAAGAAATAAATCCAGGAAGATCGACTCAAAAGAGGCTCAATCTGAGCCTCTTTTGCTTATCTTCTGAGACAGTCTCAAATATGGCATTTTGTGTCTCATTTGTCTCGTTTTATGGCTGCCCTCAATACAGACACTGTAACTATGCAGTCAACAAATCGAAAGTTAGTAAGTTGAGAGTTAAGTGATAAGGCTATTCTGTCAGCTCGGAAGTTTCACTTCCTTCGCCAACGAACACATAGTATTTTTTGGAGTCTGAATCGTAATAAATACTTCCTCTTGCATCACCAGCACCATAGTAGAAGAACAGCCCCCCAGAGCTAATGTAGCCGACTAAGCTATCGCTGTGTGCTGAAGCATATTCACTTGCAAGACTTCCTATATCATCACCTCGGGACTTAAATCCTTCTTGGTTAGCCCATAGGTAATAGTTGCAGAGGGCGGCGTCACAACCCTTGCCCTCAATCTGGGACATGATGCTAAATACATCTTTCCTGGAGGGTTTGTCGCCCTTAGTGTATTTATAGTGAACGTTGTCAACATTCGCACCATTGCTCTGTGGTATTGCTTCAATTAGTTCAAAAGCGGGTTTATTAGTCTCACTCGAGACCTGTGCTTTGCCGTTTTGCGTATTCTTACTTGCCTTGAAGGCGTCATTAGCATTTGTGAAAATTAGATAGATCCCGATAGCAAAAAAGAACACAATTACGATAGCTACTATAGCAACAGTCTGATCCTGGCTGTTTTTATCTCTACTAGGCATAGCTTTATTGTACTACAATGCTTACTTTGTCAAAGCACCCTACAGCATTGCCTGCTCGATACCCCGAGGCTATAATGCTGGTAATGGAATACGTAGTGCTACAAGTAGTCCTAAAAGAAAAGCTCATTGGCCACGGCTCGGGCAATCTGACCGAGCTAGAAAATGTTATAAACAAGCAGGCGGCAAAGGGCTATAGGCTTCACACGATCTCGACTGCCAGTAGCGGCAGTAAAGGCTTTTTGAGCGGAGACAGGATACAAGCAACACTTGTTTTTGAAAAGAAGGATTAATCAACACCCTCGAATAGTGGCATATGTTGCCACCTATCTTTGATAATATGAAGCCAGATGAAAAGCCCGAAAAAAAGTAACACTGACCTTGACGACATAAAGTCAAATATCAACAGTGGCTATAACTCCCAAAGAGAGCCTGCGATAGGCAATGCTATAGTGAAAATGGTTGAAGATAGCCGTAAATCTAGCAGAGGCAGCTTAGTTCGTGACATTATCATCATCACAATTGCAGTCATAAGTTTGGTTGTCAGCGTATTAGCTTACTTGAAGTAAAAAACTACTGGCAAACTCTTGCGTTGTAGCAGTCCTCGTCAAGTGAAGGTGGGTCAATGTCTCCATTTTCAAGTTGCTGCCTAAACTTCCTTCTTTCAATGACATTATCAACTTCTTTTTGAGTAACTGGCCTTCGGCAAACAGGTGGGTTTTGAGGTCCGTTATCGTGGTAAAGGTCATACGCACCTTGTGGGCTATAATCATCATTTGTAACTCTTTTATTCTCACACTCTTTCTCAACTATGGCATACGCTTTGTCATATTCAGCTTTTCGTTTATTTTCCTTTATGGAGTATGAGATAAAGAAAAAGGCAACAGCAATCCAAAATAGGAATATACAGACCATAATCAACTTTTCCCAAAGCTTCATATCTGAAAAATTGTTGCTGGGTTTTGTCATCTACAACCTAGTATAACTCAACGAAATAAAGCTCCTTTGGTTTGAGAGTATAGTTCTAACTTCCGTCACCACCGGGAGCCAATACAAGATATGTGACAACAAGTCCAGTAAGCATTTACGCTACTGGGCTTTGTTTAGTAGATCTTGTAATATATACCTGTCAATATGTATAATTAAGCACAAGGTTTTTGAAGGTAGGGTGAATTAAAGGCAGGAGTTACGATGCGAAAAGTACGGTGTCTTTCGGCAGCATTATTAGTTATTGTTTCGGTATTGATAACAAGTTTGGGTCCTGGTACGGTATTTGCGCTTGCTCAAGGTGATGTTGCAGCATGGCAAACATCTGTCAACACGCTACCTGCCGTGGTGCGAGCCAGTGGTAGCACTGTTTATAACGACTACGTATATGTAGCAGGTGGTGACGGCGCAGACGGCCCAACCAATGCAGTAAGTTTTGCCCCCTTAAATAGTGACGGTACAACCGGTTCGTGGCAATCCACTACAGTGCTACCAGATAGTTTTATGGAACCAACAGTGGTGGCCTATGACGGGTATTTATATGTTATGGGCGGATATGGCGGCAGCCCATCAGTAAGAGCAACTATATACTATGCACAGATAGATGCTGATGATGGTAGCTTAGGCTCTTGGACGACGTCAAGTACCGATCTTCCATATGCTTCGCATGCTGCGAACAGTGTTGTGCATGACGGATTTCTGTACTATATGGGCGGAGTAAACTTCGGGACAACGTATGCCACAGTTTCCTATGCAGCAATCAACAATGATGGAAGTATAGGCTCTTGGACTAGCACTACATCTATGCCAGATTCTCGACGAAGGGCAAGTGCGTTTGTCGCCAATGATCGTGTATATGTTCTAGGCGGTCAAAATATTGGCAATGATATTCAGAGCGCGGTCATGTACGCCGACTTGAATAGCAATGGCACCGTCGGTAGTTGGACCGTTTCAGACAATTCGTTGCCGCAGCAACGACTGGCTGGTGGTGCTGCGTATATCGATGGATTTGCTTACTACTTAGCAGGTCATAGTGGATCCGCTACTTCGTCAACTGTTTACTATGCAAAAGTTAATAGCGACGGCACCACCGGTACTTGGAGTGCTGCAACAAATTCTTTGCCAATCGCGATGGATGCTACGATGGCAGTTACAAACGGCACTTACCTCTATGTTATTGGGGGCGCCAATAGCAATGGCGATAAGCTCGACACAGTTTATTATGCACAAGTTACTCCGTATAACGCTAATGGTGATGACGATTCGGATGGTGTAAACAATGGCGTTGAAGACGCCGCTCCCAATAGTGGAGATGCCAATAATGATGGTACGCCGGACGCCCAGCAGTCAAACGTTGCTAGCTTTGTTAGCCCCGTAACTGAGAAATACGTCACACTGACGAACGGTGGCGACGGCCCAGAGTGTGATATAACTTCTGTCAGTATCTCAGCCGAAGATGAAAATGAGCAGAACGATAGTGGTTACGATTATGGTCTGGGTATGGTAGATTTTACAGCTCAGTGTGAGAATGAGGGTGACAGCGTAACTGTGACTATACTATTTCACGACGAAACACTCGATGAAAACTATCAGCTACGTAAATATAACCCAACCACGGGTCTTTATGCCGAAATAGCGGACCCTTACGTAGACTACTTTGAATGGAATGAAAGCGATAGTGGGTTCTTTGTAAGCTATGTCGTTCAGGATGGTGGCGAGCTCGATGTAGATGGACTTACCAACGCCGTAATTGAAGATCCCGTGGGAGTTGCACTTGCGGCCACTCAGAGTAGCGGAAACAGCAACAGTGATAGTTCTGGGAGTGCAACCGTGGGCAGTGATAATCTTGCTAGCACAGGTCAATCAGCTAGGTTCTATTCCATGGTCGCGGGCACATTGATTCTTGCGGGTGCATCATTTGTCCTGGTCTGCAGAAAAGCACTTCTAAAAAGCTAAAATATACCTAGCAGATGAGACACCGGCCCAGGATGCCGCTTAGTGTCTCATATGTCTCATTTTCTGTACCATACCTCTGTTTGATAGTCCGTGACCTGTATGGGGAGCCAAGCGCAAGCATTATTATTCGTAAAATTGTTCTTGTATAATATGAATATGATTACGATCATCGAGAGAATGCAAGAAAGTATCACGAGAATTAGAACCCCAAAAGAAATTAGAGTCGGCACCGCAATCGCTGAGACTATAGGGTTGTCAGCAATATTTACCGTAGAGGAAGTTCGAGAAGCGGTTGCTTTAGCAAATGGAAAGCCAAAAAACGATGGGTGGATTTATCAAGTTCTCGACTCAATGGAACTCAAAGGCCTTATTGAAGCTGATATAGATACAGTTCCCGTAGAATATACTGCGACACCTGCCTTGGGTCAGCTTCTTGAAGCACACCAGACAGAATAGCTCCAAGTAAACCAAAGAAGATACCTTAATGTTCAAGCTGTTTATCAGTACGATCTTCGTCATTTTGCCGAGCTTTGCGCTTAGCATTGCGGGCAAATAGCTCAACAAGTCGTAGTTAGCACTAGGACGATACCTAAATTTACTACAGGTTGGCCACTGGCAGTCTCAGCCGAAATTTAGTAGTCGCACACAGGTATTCTGATATATAATTCTTGTATGAAAAATGGGAACAGCCCGTCAATATTGGCGCGCAAAGAGGTGACGCAAAGGGTAGAACAATACCTCGCACACTATTGCGAACGAAATTTGAAAACCGCTAAAGATATTGACTCCATCTACGCAACACTCTGGGAGGAAATTGACACGTACATTGCTGGTGGCGGTAAACGATTGCGGCCGTACCTTGCGTACTTGGCATACCGAGCATTTGGCAGAGGATCCTAGATAGTCACTTTAACATAAATACCCCTCGGGAGTACCAAGCGCTCTTGGATCACACACAGCAAGTATCCAGTAGCGCCTAGTATCAGTGTAGAGGAGCTATTTGTTTTGTTTTTCGAGTAGCCACTTCTGTGTAGCATTCATTGCTTTGTCTGTACGGTGAGGACAGCCTGCCCAGCAGCAAGGCCGGCGCTTACCTGCGAGCAGCTCTGTGCGAACTCTCCTAATATGTTCAGCCCGCGTCTCGGACCTTTTGCAGGTTACTGTCCAACATATCCACTCGTTACGCGCCAGAGGCGTAAGATCTTCCCAGCGTTCGAGCAGAGACTTGTCGGCTTGTAATACAGTTTTGAGATCATCTGGTAGCTGGTGTGCAATGCCATCCGATATTTTTGCATTTGTCATATTGATATAGTACTCCAGCTCAGCCAGAGCGTACAACAAGTACCGTCGCAAATTATCAAATCGCTTATGCTTTATCATGTTAGTATCAGCCCTAAGATAAGGAGCACTATGAATACGCCTCACACATGTATACCAAACGAAATGCTTGCAGCCCTTATTGCCGAGCCCGAGACACTGCCCACAGGAGAGGCAAACACAAAGACTACGCTGTCAGAGGGGACTCACGCAACACACATTTTTACGGGACGTATCGTAACCATGGACGAGACGCTTCCCCTCGCTGAAGCGCTGGCAATACGCCACCACAAGATAGTCGCGGTCGGTGCTAAAGACGAAGTCATGAAATACAGTGGACCATTGACCAAGCATATTGATCTGGGTGACCAAGTCATGTATCCCGGACTTATTGAGCCACACATGCACCTATGGGTTACCGCAATTAACTACGACTGGGTAGACTGCAGTGCAATAACCAACGATTCAATCGACGCTATCAAAGATAAGATAGCTGCGGCCGCCAAGAAAGCCAAACCAGGTGAATGGGTGTTAGGCAAGCTGTTCGATCCGTCTCTACTCCCGGGTGAACCATCACTAACGACCAAGGATCTTGACCCGCTCGCACCTGACAACCCAGTATTTATCATGAACGCCTCGATGCACTTTGGATACGTCAATTCCAAAGCGCTTGAGACCGCCGGTGTCACCAACGACATAAAGGATCCACAAGATGGAACATATGGTCGCGATGAATCCGGCAAGCTCAATGGGATCTTGGGCGAAATGGGTGCAATTGTGCCCGTCATGAAACACATTACGTCTATCAAGCCCGCACAGATCATCACCAATATTCATAAGGTGACAGAGGACGCAGCGCAGGTTGGCGTAACAACTATGCGCGAAGCAGCAACAGGCGCATTGCTAGGCCCCAAGGAGATCAGCTTGCTCCATGCGTTGCATGATCTTGGACGGCTCAAGACTCGGCTAAGCCTGGCACTTGTGGATGACAAAGCTCAAACCTGGCCAGAATCCAAACACACAGCGTATGGGGCGGGTAATGATTTTGTCTGGGTTGGTGCCCGCAAGATTGTAACCGATGGCTCGAACCAGGGCAGAAGCGGATACCTAGAAAAGCCATACCTTGATAGTACCGATCGTGGCAAAGCAGATATTACGCCAGCTGAGCTCGAAAAACGTATCCGTTGGTGCCACGAAAACGGCTGGCAGATCATGACCCACGCTAACGGCGATGCCGCTATAGAAATTGTAGTCGATATCTACCACAAACTTCTCGCAAACACACCACATGATCTACGCCATCGGATCGAACACTGTTCACTAGTGCCATCCGATGATTTGTTTACCAAAATGGCACAAGCGGGAGTAAGCCCGAGCTTCTTGATAAACCACGTCTATTACTGGGGCGAAGCACTGCGCGATACCATCATCGGCAAGGAGCGAATCAAAATGCTTGATCGCACTGCAGCAGCAGTACAGGCAGGACTCAAATTTACATTGCACTCCGACTACAATGTCAGCCCTATCAACCCACTGCACTATGTCAAAGTTGCAG
>JAGQNJ010000035.1 GCA_020428115.1 Candidatus Saccharimonadota bacterium | reverse complement strand
TGTTGATGCTCTGGGGTTTGCTCCACATGCGACGCAGCACATTTCGTGATATCGGCTTGTCGTGGCCTCGACTAAAAGATGTAGGCTATGCCGTTCTGGGATTTGGCATGTACTTTTTGCTATATCTGATTATCGCATTGCTCGCACGTTTATTGGTACCGAGTATTAATTTTGAGCAACAGCAGCAAATCGGGTTTGAGACTGCGCGACAACACGGGCCACAGCTCATCCTGGTATTTATAAGCCTTGTACTGTTGCCGCCGTTCGTCGAGGAAGTACTCGCGAGAGGATTTCTGTACACTGGGCTCAAAACAAAATGGCCGGTTTGGGCGGCTGCAGTGGTCACAAGTTTGATATTCGCGGCCGCACATCTTGAGTTTGGCTCTGGCGCTCCACTGCTGTGGGTTGCTGCAATTGATACGTTTACGTTATCGCTGGTATTGATTTATTTGCGTGAGAAAACGGGTAAGCTTGGCGCCTCGATCATGCTTCATATGCTCAAAAATGGCGTCGCGTTTGTGCTGCTCTTTATAGTTGGCATCAGATAGGGTATACTAGCTTAGGTATGCAAATTAGCAAATTATTTGAACTCGATGTACCCACGCCGCCCACCAGGGCGTAGCTAGATATTGTCATATTTATTTGCTAATACGCCCCTTGAAAACAAGGGGTTTTTATATGGAGAAAAAATGAACCTAGATATATTACAAGAAAGTTTAAACCTAGCCATTGATGGATTGTTCGAGGTTGAAGCAACACTAAGCGAAGCTATCGCAGTTAGGGTCTCGTGCATGGATAAGTATGGGCTTGATCAGGAGCTTGAGCGTGTCAGGCGGGAGCAACGGAGTGGCCTAAAGGTTAAAGTGGTAGCTGGTCTATGCAGTGGCGACACCACACAGATAAAGTCAGCCCAGGAAATTGCGCAGAAACAGGCCGTCAATGGTGTAGTTAGAGAATGTGCCAGGACAGCAATTAGGAATTTGGAAAACTAATAGTACAATATATTGGAAAGAGCTATGAGACTTACGAAACTATTTACCAAAACTAGAAAAGAAGTTCCCGCTGATGAGGCGGCGCATAATGCCAAGCTTTTGATACAGGCTGGGTTTGTACATAAGGTTATGGCCGGTGTCTACGCATACACGCCATTGGGCCTGAGAGTACTTGAGAACATCAAGCAAATCATTCGCGAAGAGATGAATACTATTGGCGGTCAGGAACTTATCATGACAAGCTTGCAGCCAAAAGAGCTCTGGGAACGAACAGGCCGTTGGGATGATAAAACAGTAGACGTCTGGTTTAAGTCAAAGTTACAGGACGATACCGAAGTCGGTTTTGCCTGGTCGCACGAAGAGCCCATTATGGATATGCTCAGTGAATATGTTGTGAGCTACAAAGATTTGCCAGTAAGTGTCTACCAATTCCAGACCAAAATGCGTAATGAGCTCCGTGCCAAGAGCGGTATCATGCGCGGCCGAGAGTTTTTGATGAAGGACTTGTATTCGCTTCATGCAACTGAAGAAGATATGAACAAGTACTACGACAAGGTTTCGCAGGCGTATAGTAGAATCTTTGATCGTTTAGGTATTGGCGATGAAACGTTCGTAACCTTCGCGGCAGGGGGCGCGTTTACTAAGTACAGCCATGAGTTCCAAACGATTTGTGATGCGGGCGAAGACGTGCTGTACATAAGCAAGGACAAGAAAGTAGCAGTGAATGAAGAAGTGCTACAAGATGCAAGCAAAGAAATTGGCATAGATAAGAGTGAGCTCACTCCCGTAAAGAGTGCCGAGGTCGGCAACATATTTAAATTTGGCACCGAGAAGGCTCGGTCGATGGGCATTACCTATACTGATAAGGCCGGTAATCAACAGCCGATTTACTTGGCATCGTACGGCATTGGTGTCACACGTGTCATGGGGGTAATTGCCGAAAAAATGTGTGACGATAGGGGCTTAGTATGGCCAGAAAATATTGCACCAGCACAGGTATACATCGCTCGTTTGGGCGATGATGAAGAAGTAGTAAAAGTTGCAGATAACCTATACGAAGAATTGCAAAAAGCGGGCATCGAGACTCTGTATGATGATCGAGATGTGCGTCCAGGCGAAAAGTTTGCTGATGCTGATTTGATAGGAATACCACATCGTGTGGTTGTTAGCCCAAAGACAGTCAAAGAAGATTTGTTTGAACACAAAAAGCGTACCAACAAGGATGCAAAACTAGTCAATAAAAAGGAACTTTTTAAAACTCTAGCGTGTGAATAAATTGGTTGCTATAATACGGCAACCCTTGATAAATGCGTGGAAGAGAATACATACTAAATTACGGGGATCAGTGAGGCGGAAATGAAGAAGCAATTTCATTTGACAAAAGAAGGTATAGAAGAGTTACAAAGCGAGCTCAAAGAGCTCGTTGCACAGCGTGGGCCAATTGCAGAGCGTATCAAGACAGCCCGAGAATTTGGTGATCTTGCCGAGAATGCCGAATATATTGCTGCACGCGAAGAACAAGAAAAAACCGAAGGACGCATTGCCGAGATAGAAAATGTTCTACAAAACGTTGAAGTGATCAAAAAACCACGAGGCGATAGCAAGGTACAGCTTGGGTCTAAGGTGACGCTCAAAAACGGCACGACCAAGGAATTTCAGGTGGTGGGTACGGTTGAAGCTGACCCGATGAATGGCAAGATTTCTGACGAATCACCAATTGGCCAGGCCTTGATGGGCAAAAAGCTTGGCGATGAAGTAGAGATCAAGACACCAACAGAAACTGCAACCTATAAGATTGCTAAGATCAGCTAGCTAGCACTTAAGCTAATATTCCGTTAAGATAACGATAGTTATATGCAGTGGTTGAATAACATAGTTGATGAGCTTCTTGCGCTTCACCCCGATGGTGAAGTAATTGCCTCTAGTGGTATTGCACCGTCTGGGTCGTATCACATGGGATATTTGCGCGAGATTATTACCACCGATGCGATCGTTCGGGAGCTCAAACGACGTGGGCGACAAGCGCAGCATATTCATTTTGTTGATGACATGGATCCTTTTCGTAAGGTGCCAGCTAATATGCCAGCGGAGTACGAGAAATATCTTGGCAAGCCAGTATGTGATATGCCAGCTCCTGATGGTTCAGATATGAGCTACGCTGACTATGCGTTGAAGGACTTTTTGGCCAGCATCGAAGCGCTTGGTATAGATATGAATGTGATACGTTCGCATCAAAAGTATCGCAGCGGATTTTTTACACAAGCCATCGAGATTGTGCTCGAACATATAGATGTCACAAAACAGGTTCTGTCTGATATTTCTGGACGCCAACTGGATGAAAACTGGACACCCATACAAGTCAACGAAGACGGGTATCTAAAGAACCGTACCTTTATCGGCATTAACACAGACAAAAAGCAGATAACCTATGAAGACAAAGACGGGAATCCACAAGTTGCTTCCTACGATAAAGGCGATGTTAAGCTCAATTGGCGTGTTGATTGGCCGGCGCGCTGGTGGTTGCTGCACGTGCAGGTAGAGCCGTTCGGTCGGGAGCATGGGACAAAAGGAGGGAGCTATGACACCGGTGTAGCTCTGGTTGAAAAGGTGTTCAAATCCAAGCCGCCCCTTCCTGTGCCATACGAATTTATCAATAGAGCTGGCGACACCAAAAAGATGAGTGCCAGCAAGGGCAATGGTATTTTAATGCGCGAGGTTGTGCAGGTTTTACCACCTGAAATTGCGAGGTACTTTGTGCTACGGACAGCGCCATCGAAGCAGTTATTTTTTGATCCCGAGGGAGGCGTTGTACGAATAATTGACGAGTTTGCCGAGCTGCTGGCTAAGCCAGAAAAGACCGATGCCGACAAGCAGCTTATCGCGCTCTGTACTGATGGGATAGCGCATATCACAGTGAGTAATGTGCCGTTTTCACATCTGGTTGCAAGCTACCAGGCAGCACTGAAGGACCCAGCAAAAACACTGGAAATCATTGGGCGCACCGAGCATGCGGACACAGCAGGTACCCAAAAAGAAATCATCGAACGCGAGCTGGAGTTTATTGATAATTGGCTACAGAAATTTGCACCGAGTGATGTCAAATTTGAATTATCCGACGTACCAAATCCCAAGGACTTTTCTGACATGCAGAAACAGTACCTGTCTGATCTAGCTGACCAGATCGAAACAGCGCCAAAAGATGCGGATGGAGAATGGTTTCACAAAGCAATTTACGACTTCAAAGATACAAGTGGACTCGAACCAAAAGAACTGTTCATAACCCTATACAGGGCTTTAATAGACAAAGACTCTGGGCCGAGGGCTGGCTGGTTTTTGAGTATTCTGCCGCGTGACTGGCTTATACGGCGACTACGGTTCGAAGGATAGCTGGGGCGAATTCGATGCAGATGCCAAGCGATGACGAGTTTGATCGAATGATATCAAATGCATTAGATAGTCTGCCCACAAAATACACCGAGCGTATGACCAATGTGGCGATAATTTACGCGGACGAGCCTAGCCCACAGCAGCGACAAAAACTAAAACTGCACTGCAATCAGACACTTCTTGGTTTGTACGAAGGCGTCCCTTTGCCTGCGAGAGGTGGCATACAGCCGTATCTGCCCGATAAAATCACAATATTTAAGGTGCCACTTGTGCTATCGAGCAATGATATGAATGAGCTCCAAGAGAATATTCGCCACACACTCTGGCACGAAATGGCCCATTATTTTGGCCTCGACCACAAGCGTATCCATGAGTTAGAATAAGGCTATGAAAGCTGTTTGGAATGGTAAGGTAGTTGCAGAAGCAGACAAGAAGGATCTCATCTATATTGAGGGCAATTGGTATTTTCCGCCAGCCAGCGTGAAAAAGGACATGCTACGTAAAAGTGAAACGCCCTATACCTGCCCGTGGAAGGGTGAATGTCAGTATTTCGACGTCGGTGACGGCAAAACATGGAGCAAAGACAGCGCATTTAGTTACCCAAATCCAAAGCCAAGCGCAATTGATATTGTCAAAAAAGATTTTAGCAATTACGTAGCCTTTTGGCAGGACGTACAAGTCGAGGAATAATATGCAACAAGCAATGTTTGGGGCTGGTTGCTTCTGGGGTGTACAGTTTTATTTTGACCAGATTCCAGGCGTGACCAAAACCTCAGTTGGCTACAGTGGGGGACATACCGAGAACCCAAGTTACGAGCAAGTCTGTACGCATAGCACGGGGCATGCTGAAGTCGTGCATGTTGAATTTAACCCCAAGCAGGTTAGCTACAAAACACTGCTGCAACACTTTTTTCGTATACATGATCCGACACAACTTAACCGACAGGGGCCAGATGTCGGTGATAACTACCGTTCGGTTATTTTCTACTATGACGAGGTACAGCACGAGGAAGCAGAAGCAGCCAAAGAAGCAGTACAGGCCGATTATGATGCACCTATTGTAACTGAGATATCCAAAGCTAAGAGGTTCTATCCAGCCGAAAGCTACCACCAGAAATATGCAGAAAAGACAGGCAAGGGCATGTGTCATATTGCGTATACGCCGCTATCGTAAATGTGCTACAGTTATTAGTATGAAAAAACTATTTAGCAATCTCAAAAAAACCAAGTCAAAAATAACCTATAAGTCGCTGAATAACTGGAACAAGACCATGGCGGCTTTGCATGCACTGCAGGGCGTCTTGGTCTTGGTGTTGGCACGTGATGTGAGTTTTCCTATCAGCACCAGCTACCTAACGCTTGACCCGCTTGCGAGCCAGGCAAACGGACAGCCTGCTCTTGTGGACGCAACTCGCAATATATTTGATATCAATCTAGCGTACTTGGTTGCAGCATTCTTCTTTATGTCTGCAATTGCCCATGTACTTGTTGCAACCGTCTACCGCTCGACGTACGAGGCCAATCTCAAGCGTGGCCTGAATAAAGCACGTTGGTATGAATACTCAATTAGTGCAAGCACCATGATGGTGGCAATTGCCATATTGAGCGGAGTTTATGATTTCTCAAGCCTAATCATGATCTTTATGCTTGTAGCAATTATGAATGGTATGGGACTCATGATGGAGATCCACAACCAAACGACCAAAAAGACCGACTGGACCAGTTTTATTATTGGCATCAAGTCCGGTATCGTGCCGTGGATTGTGATCGGCTTGTATTTCTGGGGCGCCAATACGTACGGTAGTGGCCAGATACCAACCTTTGTATATTGGATCTATGGAAGCCTGTTCGTGTTCTTCAACTGCTTTGCTATCAATATGTATCTCCAGTACAAAAAGATCGGCAAATGGGCAGACTATCTGTATGGCGAGCGAGTGTATATGATACTAAGTCTTGTTGCCAAATCAGCCCTCGCGTGGCAAGTATTCTTCGGTGCCCTCCGCCCGTAGCAACTTTATGTCATAGTGGTACGACGCTGATAAACCTGGTTGCCAATAATTACTAGCAGATTAAAGCATAGTTCCAGTACACTTAAGGTAGATGAAGTACGTAATATTTGATTTTGATGGCACAATTGCAGACAGTATGCCGCTGGTTGCTGATATCGCGCGGATTATTTTGCCCAAAACTGATCTCAGTCCCACCCAGATCGAGAAGCTGCGCAATATGCCACCACGCCAGA
>JAGQNJ010000034.1 GCA_020428115.1 Candidatus Saccharimonadota bacterium | reverse complement strand
TGAACATGCCCAATACTGCAATAATCATGCCGATACCACCGAAACCAAGCAGCATAAAGTTAAAGTAGCGAAAAATAGTGTTGATTTCTTCGACCGTATCGGCTGGAGATTGTGTCTCCAGCCCAAAACTTTCAATTTGTGAGCGAACCATTTCAATGCTGGCAACATCTTTGACGCCTACTTTTAGCTGTGTCGCGGCGTCAACACCTAGCTCCCGGAATACATTGCTCAGGACAAACACTTCAGGGCCTCCTCCAGAGCTAATTATGCCAGCTACGGTGAACTCTTGCTTCAATGCTTCCAGATTATCGCTTACTTTTTCGAGAGGGACCTGGATGGAAAGCGTTTGACCTAAGACTGCGCTCGGATCACTAGACAACCCGATTGATTCGAGCGCGGCGATGTTTATAATTATCGGGTTTTTAATATCGCCTGCTTGAGTGGGCAATACCCCTTCAATGACATCAAGGTAAGTTAACTGTTCGTAGCCTTCATCTATGCCGTAGACAATTGCATCAGATTCAGAATTGCTGAGCCGAAAACTTCCGGGATAAAAATATGCCTTGCCAAGTGTTGTGACATCAGCTATGTCACCGACACGCTGGTTGGTGATGTCATCAAGCTTAATGATACGAGAATTTGGTGTTGTAACGTCGATAGTTTTTATCGATTGATTTCCAATCACTTCGTTGGTGACGATATTTTGTAAACCTAGTCCAAATGAAAGCAAAAAATATATTGACCCAATGCCGATTGCTATGCCAAAAAGAGTGAGTGCGGTACGCAGTTTTTTGCTTACGAGGTTACGATAAGCTATCATCAGCAGGATTTTTCGGTCAACGCCGCGGGTATTTCGCATCATTTCTTTACACCTTTTGTAGCGAGAGCGCTAATGCGGTTTTGTACGTCACTGAGCAGCTGTTTCACCGTTGGCGATATGTCTTTGTGCTCAATTTGAGTCATTATCCCATCTTGAATCTGTATAAGATGTTGGGCAATCGGTAAGTACTCTAAGTTATGTGTGACAAGAATAATCGTTTTGCCTTCATTTTGCTGAAACTCTGCAAACAATTCGATAACTCTATCACCATTCTTACTATCTAGATTACCAGTTGGTTCGTCGGCAATTATTACGGGTGCGTCGTCAACTATAGCTCGTGCGAATGCAATGCGCTGCTGTTCGCCTCCAGAAAGTAAATAAGGATATTTATGGGCATAACTTTGCATATTAACTCGTTGTAGAGCATGGCTTGCTTTTTTGTGGGCTTCTGCTCGAGAAGAGCCAAGAAAATACAGTGGAAGTGCCACATTATCAAGAACATCCAGGCTTCTTACCCAATAATTTGTTTGATAGATTATACCAAGTTCATGCGCTCGGTAATGAGCAAGCTCATCTTGATTGTTGGCATATATGTTTTCAGACTTATACTTCATGATGCCAGAAGTTGGTTTTTGTAATCCTGAAAGTATATTGAGCAAGCTAGACTTACCGCTACCAGAAGGACCAAAGATAATAGTTATTTCACCTTTTGGTATGAATATACTGCCTTTTTGTATAGCCGTAACGTTGTGATCACCAACTTTGAAATTCAGAGTGACATCATCTACTTGATAAAGAATTTCTCTTTTCATGGTTAAAATCCAAACAATGATTTAAGTGTGTTGAATACGACCGTAAGGGCACTATCGGAAGCACGGCCAATTATCACGGTCTGCGTTTCTCCAACCCCTTCATTATTGGCTGAATCTGCAGACAATGGCTGAATACTAAACACGCGTGATGTAGGTAGAGAAGAAATTATCACAATATGCTCGGTTGTTAGACGGTTATCAACGGCAGTTTTACTATTAAATACCTCTGCATCAGACCCTTCAGTATATGCAACTTGGCTTGTCGAAGGCTCGTCTGTGCGCCACGACACAACGATTTGGCCTCTTGCCTCCGACCCAGAGCCTCTAACTGATGATTCGACAACTATATCGCTAATTTTAGGAGGCCGTGTATCTAAAGCTGTACGGAAAGCCTGTCGGTCTGATGTGGCCAAATTTCCGTCTGCGTCACGGCTTTGAGCCGTCAGAGCGTACTCACTATCATCAAGAAGACCTTGTATGATAATCTCATGTTCAACTTTTAGCTCAGAATTTTGAATTTCCTGTGGAGAGCCGTTAACAACTGCATATGATATCTGACTGGTAGCTGGTACATTTGTTTGCCAAGTAACACGCTGGGTGCTGGTTGGTTCGCCGTCTACTGGCTGGAATCGCAGGTTAAAGATTCGTGGACTTGGCGGCGTGCTAAACGAGTCAATATTGCCACGATATTCTGCATCCTCGGCATCAATAGCAGAAATCATGTAAAAATACTTCGTCCCATCACTGAGGCCATCTAGCCTTACTTCGTAGTGCGACTCTTCAACCGAGGTATTGATCTCTTTATAGCCGCCAAACGATTCACTGGCGCCGTAGTAAATAATTGCTTTCGTTGCACCTTTGGTGGTAAAACTAATTGTCGCGCCACTGAGACCAACGTCACTCACGTTCGCTTCTTTAATGACAGGAGCTGGCAAGGTGGTGAAGGTTTGTTCTTGGCTTGTTCCGGTATTTCCGTCTTCATCCGTCCATTTTGCGCGGTAATAGTAAGTTGTTCCTGGCGATAAATTATCCAGTTCAATTTCGTGAGCAGACACTTGATCAGAGTTGCCAATTTCGGATGCACTGTATTGGCCACTTTTTGTACCTATAGCAATTTTTGAGTCACTTGCTCGGTCTGTACTCCAAGAAATTGTTGCGCGCCGAGTCGTTATACCTGAAACATTTGGGCCGCTTACAATATCTGCTGGTTCAGTAAATTTACCCGTTGGCAGCTCACTAACGGTTGTGCCTTCTGCGCCACAGTTGTTCGTGCTATCGCAAGCTGTCACATAATAGTAATACGTCTGTTGGCTTAGGCCTGCGTCAATGTAGGTGGTGCTACTACTGGATCCGACTTGAGCAAAGCTGACATTGTCGTTCGAGCGATATACGCGGTACGTCGCAATACCTTCACCAACGGCTGCCGGCTCTTCCCAGGTGATGGCCAAGCGCCAGTTGCTGGTAGATTTTATGGAAACATCGACGATATCTGTGTTGACCGGGATACCTGGGGCAGTGGTGTTGGCCGTAAAGACGACACTGGCGTATGAGCTGTAATTAATGTTGTTTGATTCATCGCGAGCTACTACATACATGGTGTTTGCGCCAGGCTGTGTAGCATAAGGACCTAGTGTTAGCTCGGTTGATCCTGGCGCCGTATAGACACAGTTTCCGTTCGTAGGCACTGCATTGACAGTGTAGCAATACGTCAAGTTACCTTCGTCTCCGATGAATGTTGAGGGTGCATCCCAATCAAATGCAAATGAGTTCAGCGTATTGCTAGACGGGCTTGCTACTAAGTTCGTTGGCTCACTTGGTGTTCCAGACGTATTTATTTTGATGGTAGCAGTTACAAAACTGGTGGTATAGTTGCCTGCTGCATCCCAGGTGCGGAAATACACAGTATTGACACCCTCGACAAGGTCGGTGTGGTCAGGCGTCGGAATAGTGCTATAGCTACCGTCGTTTGTCAGTAAGTCACTGCTGTCGCCGCTACCGCTATGATTATCACCGTACCAAGTACCGCTTGGTCCAATGCGATACTGTAAGCCTACGACCCCCGAATGGTCGTCGGTTGCTGCGCTGCCACCAGAGACTTCCCAGGTCATTTCTACATCTTTAGTATTTATGTACCCAGAGGGCGCAGTGATAAATCCTGGATTATTAGGCTCGGTGTTATCGAACCGAAAATCAAACTGCGTGGAACTCGCTGTCGTGTTTCCCGCTCGGTCAATTGTGCGAAGAGTTAAGTAGTAAGAATTTGTATCACTCACTAGTGGTGAGCCGAGCATACCAGCAACGGCAAGATCCAACTCACTTGCAGCCACGACAAACGGACAATGTCCACCACCATCAACAGGACTGGTTCCAAGTATTCCTTTGGTGGTGGTTGGGTCAGCACTATTGTCTGATCCTAGATACGCACAATACCCATAAACACCAGAGCCAGCATCTACGCCGTTATCCCAGGTAAAGTGCGGCGATGCACCGTTTGTCCATTCTCCGGCATTGAACTGGCTACCGCCATTCGACGTATAAGCAGAAATGGTCGTCGGGTTTGCAGAAGGCGGTGTTGTGTCCGATGTAGCCTCAGCGCTCACTCCATCGAGAGCCACTTGCTCAAAGCCATTACCACTCATAATTGCTTGCCAGCGCAAACCGTTAAAATTGATAGGAAGAGCTGCAAAATTGGCCGTCACAACCGCTGTTGTGTTGGCCTGAGCTAGATCGCTTGAAACAGACCAGGCAGCACCGTCCCAATAGAACCAAGACACACCACCGTCATTAGAAAGCCGATACGTCACTGTCCCGCCGCCTGCTAGTTGGGTGTCAGACAGTGTATCCCATTGCTGAACTCCGGATGGCCTGGCGTTTGCAGCAAGTGATATAGTTTGTGGCTGATTGGCATATGGAGTTGTGGTAAATTCGGTGCGTGCAATCGTGCTTAGTCGTAGCTCATCTAGTTGTCCATTAAACCTTGCTTCGGGTTTACCGTATTCACGCCCGCCATACCCTAGACCAATCAGCAGCGGCTTGCTACTGGTTGCAACGCTTATAGCCTTGCCGGCAGACGCATCTAATACACCATCGATATACATCCTCGCAATCGAGCCGTCATACGTAACCGCTACATGATGCCAGTCGGTATCAAAGCTGCTGACGTTGCTTTCAAGATAGACATTATCACCCCAGGCCCAAACGGCTGCGTCTGCATTTCCACTATTGCCTGTGCCGGCATACAATTTGCCTTTGTAACTGCTAAATGACTGTACTTCCTCGATAGTACCGGCCCAGCCACTGTTTATGCCGTTACCACCGATCTTTTCCCAGTTAGCACCATCGTAGCGCCATGCTTCGCCGTCACCAGAAGTCGTTCCAAGTCCTACATATAGTTCTCCGTTATAGACCGCCAAAGTTCTAACGCGCTCATATGTTCCGACAGTCCAGCTGCCGTTGATGTCGTCACCACCAATTTCCGTCCACGCAGATTCATCATACTTCCAAATGGTTGCGTTTCCGGTTGCATAGCCAAGCCCAGCATACAATTCGTTGTTGTAGACGATAAGCGACTCGATGCTTTGTACGCCGCTCCAGCTGCTATTGACACCATCCCCGCCGATTTTGCTCCAGGAACTACCATCCCACTGCCACACTTCGCCGTCACCAGTGCTCCGCCCAAGCCCAGCAACTAAAGTACCCCGGTAGATTGCCAACGCATAAATGCTCTCGGCATAATTTGTCCAACCACCGTTTAAACTGTCCCCACCAATTTGCTCCCAGATTGTTCCGTCATATCGCCAGACCTCACCGTCGTTTCCAGCTATACCCAAGCCTGCATACAGATAATTCACATCAGACGCAAGTGTGTCTACTTCACCGTAATGACTTGCTGTAGCAGGCCAACTGCTATTGAGCCCCTGGCCACCAACCTGCAACCAACCCGTGCCATCCCAGCGCCAAACCTGCCCGTCGTTTCCAGCAGCGGTATTTCCTAGTCCAACATATAAATTGCCCTTGTAGCTTGCCATACTTAAGACAAACTCAAAGGTATTGGGCGCCCAGCTATTGTTGATGCCTTGGCCGCCAACAATTTCCCATGAGCTTCCGTCAAAGCGCCACACTTGTGCCTCGCCGCTGCCGTTACCCATACCCGCGTACAAGTAATCGCCGAACGCCTGCATAACTTGTACAGAATCTAGTCCGTAATATCCCCAACTTTTGTTCACATAGTTACCTGCGTTGATTGTCCAACTCGCACCGTCCCATTCGTACACCCAGCCTGTACCACCAGAATCATACAGCCCAGCATATAACTTGCCACTGTCCCAGAGAAGCGTATTGGTAATATCGCCCCAATTGGTTATCCAGCCATTATTTAAGCCATCGCCGCCAATTTGCGACCAGTTTACACCGTCAAATCGCCACACTTCGCCGTCACCATTTCCGGTGCCTAGACCTGCGTACACATTGGATCCATCATACGCAAGCGCAGTAACTTGTTCATAGGTAGCACCAGACCAACTACCGCTCAAGCCATCGCCGCCAATTTGCGACCAGCTCGTACCATCGTAGCGCCATACCTCTGCATCATCTGTGCCAGTGCCAAGCCCGGCGTAAAGGTCGCTGCCAAAATACCTCAGCGATACAACTGATTCTATTGTTGTGCCCCAGCTACTATTTACCGAATCTCCTCCAACCATACTCCATGCGCTCCCGTCCCATTGCCACACCTCCGAGTCTCCTGAACTTGTCCCTAGCCCTGCGTAGAGGTTTGTACCGTCATTTGTCAGTGCAGAAACAGTTTCGTAATTGGTGGTCCATCCGCTATTTAGGCTATCACCACCTATTTTTGTCCAGGTCGCACCGTCCCATTGCCACACTTCGCCGTCATTTGCTGATGAGCCAATACCTGCATAAAGGTTTCCACTGACATAGTCCATTGTCCAAATTTGTTCAGCATAGTTTGTCCAGCCGTTATTCAAAGAGTCTCCTCCGATCTTTGTCCAGGTCGCACCGTCCCATTGCCATATCTCACCATCGCCACTACTACGGCCAAGCCCAGCAAATACATTGACTCCGTCTGTGGCAAGCGAGTAGACACCTTCGTATGTCTGTGGGTCCCAGCTGTTGTTGACAGCGTTGACACTACCGCCGATAAGCGTCCACGTTGAT
>JAGQNJ010000033.1 GCA_020428115.1 Candidatus Saccharimonadota bacterium | reverse complement strand
TGTTAATAAGTCATCAAGTTCTTGCTTGCTATTGGCAAACTGGATAGGTCGTTTGCGGCTTTTTGCGATATCTTCAACAGGCGCAGCAGCCGAATGATGTGGTGGTTTTGACTTGGTAACGACTGCCTCTACAGTAAAGTGTTTACACAGGAACGCTAATGACAAAGCAGCAACCGGGCCACTACCCATGAAAACAATCGTATTTTTAGCTCCAGAGGCTGGCATTATCTTTGATTTCTTTTTCATAATTTAACTCTTCGAGCTTCCCATCATCTCCGAGTCGATAAAATGCCTGAGGATTTTCCTTGATGTGGTCGATAAAAACAATACCATTGGTATGGTCGATTTCGTGTTGAAATACACGAGCCATGAAGCCCTCAATAGTAACCCTAAATTCGTCACCATCAAGACCGAGCGCCTTAACACGTATCTTCGAGTATCGAGGTACTTTACCGTAGATATCTTTAATACTTAGGCAGCCTTCGTAATCTTTAACAATTTTACCTTCTTTTTTCGTAATAACAGGGTTAATAAACACTCTGAATGTACGGTTCTTTTTGTCGTCAAGGTCTTCGCGGATTACTACGATGCGGAGGAGCTTATCAATCTGAACGGCTGCCAAAGCTACGCCCACTTCGTGCTTGCGACTGTCTTCCCAATCAAGCGTTGCGGCTTCCATATCAGCGATAATTGCTCTAATCTCGTCGGTGATAACGCCAATTTTTTTTGAGCGTTGGCGAAGGTGGGGGTTTGGAAGAGTAATTATGTCTTTGCGTGTTGCAGTCATGCGCCGAATTATATCCTATCTAACCCAGTAGTAAAACTTAACTACATGAGATTGGTGGGGTCGATATCGTATCGCCAACCAGTAGGTAAGGTATCAATAACGCGTAGAAGATCGTGCCTCTTTGCGGCTTTGACTATGATTTGCCACTGGTATGCTCCGGCAACTTTGCTATAAAATGCAGGTGATGGCCCCAGTATTTGCAGAGAACCATCACGAGACAGCTTGGCGGCCAGTAGTTTTGCAGCTTGTTCTGCAGTTTGCGCTTTCTTCTTGATACATTTGAGCTTGAGTAAATAGGTGAAGGGCGGAAGATTAAACTGATGCCGTTCTGTAAGTTGTTGAGTATAAAAGCTATCCCAATCTTTACCGAGCGCTGCCTTAAGGACGACATTGTCTGGATTATACGTCTGAATGACGATATGACCTTGTTTGTTACGGCGGCCTGTTCTACCGATAACCTGCGTAATCAATTGGAAGGTTTGTTCATCTGCGGTGAAATCGGGTAATTGCAGACTGCTATCTGCAAATGGAATACCAACAAAAGTAAGGCCTGGAATATCAAGTCCCTTGGCGAGCATTTGAGTACCAACCATAATATCGATATCGCCATTTTGTAGACTTGCGTACTGCTGTGTGAGGCTTTCACCCTTTTTGTTGTCACTATCGAAGCGTTCTATGCGGACTTCTGGGAATAAGCGATGGAGCTCGTCAATAACAGCTTTAGAACCCGCAGTTTTGAAAAGAAGATTAGTACTGTCACAGCGCGGACAAACACTGGGAGCGGAATCTCGATGGTTACATATGTGGCATCGCAGAACATGATCATCTTTATGATACGTAAGTGGCACATCACAGTTTGGGCAGCGAGCCTCCCACGCACATTTTTCGCAGCTAACAAAACGCGCCGTGCCACGTCGATTGATAAATACAAGAGCCTGTTGTTTTTTATTAATTGTAGCTTGAAGCCCCTCAAGTAGTTGATCAGATAGTATATGTGATTTAGTAAATTGCTTTTTAACCCGTGCATCTACTACTGTAATCTGTGGCGCAGGGGTGCTGTGCACTTTTTGCTTCATGCGCAAAACAGGCATTTTGTGCTGCGAGAGTCGGTAGTAGTCACTCACTAGTGGTGTTGCACTTCCGAGTACGCAGATTGAGCGATGTAACAGGGCGAGTTTTGTAGCGACGCGAGTTGCTAGATAGTAGGGTGCTTGATCTTGCTTATAGCTTTGGTCGTGTGCTTCATCGAGAACAATAATTCCCAATTTTTTGATTGGTGCAAACAAAGCCGATCGTGGTCCGAGCACAATAACGGGTTTGGTGCTCGATGCAATGGATAGCCATTGTTCACGACGTTGAGCAGGGGTGAGTTTTGAGTGAATGGTATAGATAGAGCCGCTGAATGTTGCCGCGAACATTGCCTGTAGCTGCGGGGTAAGTCCAATCTCAGGAGTCAAAATCAATGCAGATTTTCCCGTCGTGATTGCCTGCATCGCAAGCTCAATATACACACGTGTTTTGCCTGTGCCTGTTTCCCCGTGAAGCAGGATAGTCGTTGGTGGCGTACACTGTTTTATAGACCTGAGCACACGAGCTTGGTCCTGGGTAAGCTGGCTGGAAGGGGGGTTATGTCTTATGTCACGGGTTGCATGGATATCTAGTTTCTTCGGGAAACTCGATGGCACAAAAAGGCTCGTGATGATACCACTCGGAGCAGGGTAGTATTGTAACAACCACAACAATAGCTCAAGATTTTTTCCGATATTGGGGCCAATACACCGAACAATGGGCTTTGCATCAAATGTTGGTTTCGTAGTCTGTTCGCGATAAATTACCGCAGACACAATAGTGTTTTTGAGAGGCACTTCAACTATATCTCCAGGGAGCAGCTTCTCCTCACTGGTATATGTTAGTGGTAAAGCACTGTGGTACTTCTGACTTGCTATCCAAACCTCATAAAACCGCATACCATCATTATAAAATTAAAGTTGATGTATTGAAAAATGTACAAGGTTGTTTATACTACCAATAGACATTCGTTGTGTGAAAGACAATAAAGCTTATGTTAGACGTATTTATAACCTCACGAGTTCGGCGAAAAATAATTGTGGTATATGCCAAGTACCCCGATTTCAAAACGCACGTACGCGGACTCGCTAAATTAATCAAAGAGGACGCTGGTAATATCCAGCGAGAGCTCAAACGTCTCGAAAAAATCGGTTTCCTGATCTCGGAGCGACAAGGTAATACCAAAGTCTACTACACGAATAAACACTTTATTATCTTTAAAGAGCTACAGAGCATCGTATTAAAATCGCAGCGATCAAATCAGAAAAAACAACAGTACGCGTAGAGCAGTGTGCAACAGATACAAAACACCTTGCAAAAAACCATAGATTGAAGTAGAATACAGCCAATGATTCAAGTTACACGAAAAGACCCAAAGGAACCACTGGAGAACATGTTGCGTCGTTTTACACGCAAGGTGCAACAATCTGGTGTTATTGCAGTTGCTAAGCAGAACCAATACTTTGAAAAGCCAATGAGTAAGCGCGATCGTCGTGAACGTGCTATTGTGCGCAAAGAACGCAAAATACAAAAAACCACCAAAGCCCGCTTTGGCCAAAAGTAAATGAGCCTCAAGACAACTATAGACCAAGACCTCAAAACAGCACTGTTGGCGGGGGATAAGGATCACGCCACAATTCTGAGAGGCCTCAAGAGCGCGATATTAAACGAAGAGATTGCAAAGGGTGCGCGCGAGTCTGGCCTAACAGATCAGGACATTGTAGCCTTACTAAAGCGAGAGGCGAAAAAGCGCCAGGAAAGTGCAGATTTGTATAAAAAAGCTGGCGAAACTGAGCGGGAAGCTCGTGAGCTCAAAGAGAAGGCTGCTATTAGCGAATATCTGCCAGAAGAAATGTCTGAAGAAGCAATAGAAAAGCTCATTGACGAGGCTGTTGAACAGATTGGTGCTGCTTCGCCTCAAAATATGGGTCAGATTATTGGCTTTGTTAAGCAGCGCTCCAACGGGCAAGCCGATGGTGGCAAAGTTGCTGCGATGGTAAAGGCTAGAATAGAGGCGGCATGATTATCTTTCTGGGGGTTGCAGGGTCTGGCAAAAGCATGCAGGGTAGAATGCTGGCGGATCAGTTAGGTTTGCCGTGGCTTTCAACGGGTGAGTTTCTAAGAATGCTGATTTCGGGACAACGTCGCAAAGATATGCTAGAGGGTAAGCTACTTGCCGATCAAGAAATCATTGCACTTATCCAAAAAATATTTACTGTTGTAGACACGAGCCAAGAGTTTGTACTAGATGGATTTCCACGAACAACACAGCAGGCTGATTGGCTTCTCAAGCAAGTTGAACATGGCCAGCTTTCCATTACAGCAGTTATTCATTTGAAGGCATCAGAGGAAGCTGTTGAGAAGCGTCTACTTCAGAGAGGTAGACTTGATGACACCAAAGAGTCAATTGCTGAGCGATTTAAGGAATACGAAGAAGCGGCCCTGCCAATATTGTCACATTTTCGAGAAGCAGGTGTTACTGTCTACGATATTGATGGTGAGCAAGCAGTCGAGAAAGTACACCAGGAGATTGTAAAGGCTATAGGCTCCAAAACGCCATGACTCGGGTGAAAACCACAGCAGAAATAAACGCAATGCGTGAGGGGGGTGCAATGCTTGCCCATGTACTTAAAGCTCTGGCGGAGTACGTCGAACCTGGTTTAAGCACCAAGGAACTTGCAGTATTTGCCCAGAAGGAGCTCGCTAAGCTCGGTGGCAAGCCAGCATTCCTTGGCTATTACGGTTTTCCAGACGTGCTGTGTGTATCACTTAATGATGAAGTAGTTCATGGTATACCAAGAGAAGACCGTATCATACAAAACGGCGATATCGTTAGTATGGATTTTGGTGTGTTGCATAAGGGCCTTATTACTGACGCGGCAATATCGGTAATCGCTGGTAAGGCCCGCTCAGAAGATGTACAGCTTGTCGCCAAAACTAAACAGGCCATGGAGGCAGCCATAGATGTTGTTCGGGACGGGGTCAAAACAGGTACCATTGGCGCGGCAGCCGAGGCAATTCTGAGTAAAGCACACTATGGTATTGTGCGTGACTATGTTGGTCATGGTGTTGGCCACGAATTACACGAAGAACCGAATGTCCCAAATTTTGGTATCAAAGGTGAAGGCGTTTCTTTAACTGAGGGAATGACGATAGCGATTGAACCAATGGCAACACGTGGATCTCACGATGTATTCGTAGCTGCAGATAACTGGACGGTCAAAACCAAAGATGGTTCACGAGCTGCACATTTTGAAAACACGGTACTTATTACCAAAGATGGTGCCGAAGTGCTTACGGCGTAAACGATCGGGGCTTGCCGAAGCAAGAGGATAAGCGGTATACTTGCTCTATGCGAGAACAGCAAACTCAATATTTTGTGGGTTTGGATATCGGAACTAGTACTGTACGCTGCGTTGTAGGTACAACAGATCCTGATGATCCTTCCAAGGCAGCTATTGTGGGTCATGGCGCAGCTGCAAACAGCGGGATGCGCAAGGGAGTTGTTGCCCATATCGATGATGTAGCAGATGCCGTATCACATGCCCTGACAGAGGCAGAGCGAGTGTCTGGCTTCCAGATACATGCTGCGACAGTTAATATCAATGGTGCGCACGTTGGGGGGATCAACTCAAAAGGCGTTATTGCAATTAGTACGGCAAATCGACAAATTACAGATGAAGATCGTATCCGTTCTGAAGAGGCAGCTACAATTGTAAACCTACCAGCCAACAGGGAGATTTTGCAGGTATTCGCGAAGAATTACCGTGTAGATGGCCAAGACAATATCAAAGATCCTGTTGGCATGCATGGTGTTAGGCTCGAAGTCGATACTCATATCGTGACCGCGGCAACACCAAACGTTAAATCGCTTGAAATGGCGCTTGAAAAAGCACGAGTAGCCATCTCTCATCGTACTGTCTCTAGCCTAGCAGCCGCAGAGGCAGTGTTGAGTCGTGAGCAAAAGGAAGCAGGCACCTTGCTACTCGATATTGGTGCAGGGACGACAAATCTTGTAGTGATCGAGGATGGCGAAGTTCAATACGTCGGTGTTATACCTATTGGCGGCATACATCTGACCAATGACCTAGCTATTGGACTTAAGACTGATCTAGACATTGCTGAACAGGTAAAAATTCAGCACGCGACCCTAGCAGCTGCCAAAACTGGTAAGGTAAAGATTAAACTACACAAACAGGAATACAGCTTTGAGAATGAAGACATAGCAATGATCGTAGAGGCAAGACTCGATGA
Source organism: Candidatus Saccharimonadota bacterium (assembly GCA_020428115.1). Taxonomy (GTDB): domain Bacteria; phylum Patescibacteriota; class Saccharimonadia; order Saccharimonadales; family JAGQNJ01; genus JAGQNJ01. Next base: position 779 of record JAGQNJ010000033.1, on the reverse strand, counting down.
GCTATTTGAACTTGTCGAAAAGGAACTGAAACATATTCATAAGTCACAGCGCTTGCCCGGTGGCGTTGTGCTTGTTGGTGGAACAGCAAAAATACCTGGAATCGCAGATTTTGCTAAAGAAAAACTACAACTACCAGCTAGAGTCGGCGCCTGGCAGCCAATTGGTGGGCTTATTGACACCGTATCAGACATTAGCTACACCACAGCAGTTGGGCTTATGCTACTCGACATGTACCTGTTGCCCCAAGGAACCCATCACGGCGCCGCGGGCAAGGCGAATGAAAAGGTATTTGGTGCGCTTGATACAGTTTGGAAACGAATACGTCGCCGCGTGAGCTCATAATTTATACAGCTTGAAGCACAAATGTTTTTTGTGGTACATTGAAGTTGTTCAAAAGCTAGAGTATACTGCTCCAGTACATAAGTAGGTAAGGGGAATTAGGAATGCCACAGGTTGCACCAGCTATAGAAACGTTTGCCTCAATAAAGGTTGTCGGGGTAGGTGGCGCCGGTGGTGCCGCGATCAATCGTATGATCGAGGCGGGTGTTGATGGAGTAGAGTTCATTGCAATTAATACTGATGCACAGGCGTTACATCACTCGAAAGCTGCCGAGAAAATCCACATCGGTAAAGATACCACTCGTGGTTTAGGGGCAGGTGCTGACCCCTCTGTGGGCCAGAAAGCTGCCGAGGAGTCAGTAGAGCAAATCAGAGACGTTCTTTCGGGCGCAGACATGGTGTTTGTCACCATTGGTGCTGGAGGTGGTACCGGGAGTGG
>JAGQNJ010000032.1 GCA_020428115.1 Candidatus Saccharimonadota bacterium | reverse complement strand
GCGCCGCACTCACCTGACCCTTGCCACCATCGATCAGTATTAAGTCTGGCATATCCCACTGAGCAGTATGCTTTGCTGAGAGACGCCTCGTTAATACCTCGCGCATGTGAGCGAAGTCATCATTACCAGGTATCCGCAGTTTAAACTTTCGATACTCGGTCTTGGCTGGAAGGCCATTGATAAATACAACCATGCTCGCGGCCGTGTCAGTTCCACTCATGTGACTAATGTCATAACCTTCGATCCTTCGAGGAATACGCTCGAGGCCGAGTAGCTTTGCTAGATCGGCAATTGCCTCGTCCTTACTGATGTCCAAAAACTCCTTGTCGCTGAACACTATCTGCTTACTTAGGCCCTTAAGCGCAAACAGCTGGTTGCGCAGTGCAGCCGCTTGCTCAAAGTTTTTGGCTTTGGCGGAAGCTTTCATCTCTGACTCGATCTGCTTAATAAGTTTTACCCGTTCACCGCGCAGATACTGCATGAGTTTGCGTAAATTGGCTCGGTAGTCAGCTAGGCTGGTTTTGTGTTCTTCGAGCCCAGGACAAAGCCCCAACTGATATTGTAAACATGCTCGTTTGGGAATCGTACGAGTATGCGTCGAGTACGGGAAAGCTTTGCGCAAAAAGTGCAGAGCCTTTTTTACCGCAAACGCACTAAAGTACGGCCCAAAATATTCAGCACCATCATCGAGTGGTCGCCTCGTAAGCGTGACGCTCGGGTAGTCGCTTTTGTAATCAATTCTGACGTAGACTGTACTTTTGTCGTCGCGAAGCAATATGTTGTATTTGGGCTGATATCGGCGAACAAGCTCGGCTTCTAAAAATAGTGCATCGGCCTCACTTTCTACTGTGATCCAATCTATGCTCGCGATGTCGGCGACTAATGCAGTAGTCTTAGCATCAAGAGGACGGCTTTTTTGAAAGTACTGTCGCACGCGATTTTTGAGCACGGCAGCCTTACCAATATAGATAATCGTGCCCTGTGCATCCTTGTACAGATACACACCGGGCTGGTTAGGTAATTCTTTTAATCTGTCCTCCAGTGTATGCACGTGGCTACCCTACTTCGGCAGTCATATTGGTGCATTGTTCGCAAGTATCTTGCTTGCGACATTCTTTACATACCAGCACCAAGCGATTACACGCGACGTTATGGCAGTTCTCGTAATTACTCGTCTTGCCGTGGCAATGTACGCACTCTCCAATATCCTTTGCTTTGTCAGAAAACTTGTGTGTCATGCGCCCATCAAAAATATACAAATTTCCTTCCCACAGTCCATCGTCACCATATTTTTCGCCGTATTTTACAATTCCGCCATCAATTTGATATACCTCGTTGAAGCCTCGATTTTTCATGAGTGCGCTCAATGCTTCACAGCGGATTCCGCCAGTACAATACGTTACTACCGGCTTGTCCTTTATATCGTTGTATTTATCGGATTCAATCTCTTTCACAAAATCGCGTGTTGTCTTGGTATCTGGCACGACAGCATTTTTGAAACGTCCGACAGCTGCCTCGTATGCGTTGCGCCCATCAAAAAACACAACCTCATCACCGCGCTCTTTGATCAATTTATGCAACGCTTCTGGCTTAAGGTGCTTACCTCCATTTTTGACACCCTTCTCATCAACCTCAATTTCATCTGGTGCGCCAAACGCAACAAGCTCTGATCTTACTTTGACACTAAGGCGCGGAAACTCGGCACCAGTTCCATCACTCCATTTGTACGTTATTCCCCTAAAGACTTCCGAGGCATTCATCTCACGTTTGTAGCGGCGCAAGTTTTCGATATCGCCGCCAAGAGTGCCGTTGATCCCATGTTTACTTACAATGATTCGGCCTTTGAGCTCAAGCCGTTGGCACAACTCTCTCTGCCAGCGCATAGTCATGGCAGGATCACTCAGAGGCACAAATTTGTAGTACAGAATAACCTTTTTCATCATGGTATATTGTACCAACTTACCTCTGTTTTGTCATCATTTGACATTTGTAGTATAATTACCCTTTGAATCACCTTATAACCCCTGAAGAAAGGAGCAGTCATGAAAAAAGTCAAAGTATTGAAGCAAATTGTATCTGCTCCTGTACAGGGGTAATCCATTCTCGTTTCAAGAACAAAACAGCAAAAAAACAGGTACTAATATGGTCTATTTAGGACAATTGTAATGATAAAGGTTCGTACTAACAATATTCGTGGTCATGCCGCAATCAGCTTACGGCTTCTTAAACAGGCCTTTGTTCTTCGTGCCGATAAGAGCATCCTTTATTTTTTTGGCGCACTTCTTGAAATTTCTTCATCAATTCTAGCAATCTATGCAGGGGCGCGGATTGCAGCGCTGCTCGCTCAGTTTATAACGTCGGGTACTGCAGAAAACATCTGGCTATGGCTATGGATCAGCATCGGCGCGGGCATTGGGGTCGTACTGGGTTTTGCAATTATGGGTTATGCGCAACGAATTCTATATTTTGCATTTGCAAAATGGTCAACAGTCGCGTTTCAATCAAGCCTTTGTCGACTCGACCTCTCTGACTTTTACGATGAATCAACACGTAACCAGATAAATAAAGTTGCCGGAGGCTATACGTGGCAGATTGCAAACCTTGCGAATGCAAACTTTGAACTCATATACGGCATGGCACGCTTTATTGCGATTACATTTGTCGTAAGCCAGATTACCTGGTGGATTGTACCTCTGCTCATAATATTTTTAATCCCTTCACTTATTGCTGAGGGACGAATTTCCAAAATTCTTTGGTTTGTTTGGGATGAAAAGGGTGATGAACGACACACCTTCTGGGGGCTTGAATGGATTATGCGCCAACCAAAAGGACAGATGGAGCTGCGAAGCACACAGGCAAAGGAGTTTATTGTCAACAAGGTGAACCGCATGCTCAGTGTTTTCTATAAAGAACAGGAGCGCAAGTATAACGAAGCTAGCCGTGTTGTGTTCCCGACGCGAGTGTTAGAGGTTGCTGGCACAGCAATTGGCTCGATCACCCTACTCCGCCAAGTACTTAGTGGCTCTATTAGTCTCGAGCGCTATTTCTTTCTTTCGGGTGCTTTGCTTCGAGTTGGAGGAGCATTAAGTGCAATTTTTGGTACTCTTGCACGCATGCAAGATATGCTAATATTTGCCGCTAGCTATTTTGAACTTATCGATAAACAACCTCATAACATTGATATTAAAAACGCTATCGATCTGAACAAAGCAAGTTCCATAACAATTGAATTTCGGGATGTTTGTTTTACCTATCCAGGAGAACAAGAACCAGTATTTAAAAACCTCAGCTTAAGGATCCGTAATGGCGAACATGTTGCGCTAGTAGGAGAAAATGGTGCAGGCAAAACAACCCTGATCAAACTACTAATGCGCTTCTATCAGCCTGATTCTGGGCAAATCCTTATTAATGGCCATGATTTAAACGATCTTGCACTTGAGTCTTGGTATAGCCAAATTGCAACCCTGTTCCAGGAATTCAACCAGTACCCACTACCCATTGATGAGAATATTACTATCGGGAGATCAGAGAGTAAGCTAAATGCACAAAAACTCGAACAAGCAGCTACGTTTGCTGGCGTTGACAAGCTTGTTAGTAAGTACCCGTACGGTTGGAAAACTGTGCTTGATGCAAGTTTTAAAAAAGGTACTGAGCCAAGTGGAGGTCAATGGCAACGTGTTGCATTAGCGAGAGCGTTTTATCGCAATGCTAATGTGATGGTCCTCGATGAGCCAACTTCCGCCATAGACGCGAATGCTGAATACAAAATATTTAACTCGATATTTGAGAATTACAAACATAAAACTGCCCTAATTGTAAGTCATCGATTTAGTACTGTTCGTAGGGCAAACCACATCATTGTGCTCGACAAGGGTAAGATTATTGAACAGGGCTCACACAAAACTCTTATCAAAAAGCAGGGCCTCTACTACGATCTCTTTAGCAAACAAGCTGAAGGTTATAGATAAACTTAGCTTTCTTTGGGTTCTTCGGTGCCCTCAGAACTGTCGGCTGTTTCTGCTGAAGCACCTTCTTCGGTAGCTTCACCTTCCTCAGATTCCTCGGCCGCTTCTTCGGACATCTGCGCCTTCGGTTGTTCTACAACAACAATTGTTTGCTCTGGTTCTTCTTTAATCGTTACACCTGATGGCACAACAATGTCGGAGACGTGTAGCTTGTCACCGATCTCGGCGAGTTTTGTAACATCAACACTTAGTGAATCGATTAGATCCTTAGGAAGAGCCTCGATTGTCACGTGTTCAAGTGTAGGTATCACGAGCAGTCCTGCTTTTTCGGCTGGTATCTCCTCGCCATCAAGCACAATAGGTACTTGAGCTTCTACCGGTTGGTCCTGACGAACAGCATTAAATACCACGTGGCGTAGCAGGTTTTTCTTGGGGTCAAAATCAGCATCCTTGATAATTGCCAGGTATGTCTCCTTGCCAACCTTAAGGTTCACAGGCTGAGTCTTACCTGCCTGCTGGTAGACTTTGTTCATCGCAATGGTTGGCGCCATAACAATAATTGATTCCTTGCCGTGGTTGTGTATTACCGCAGGTATGGTGCCCTCGCTGCGTAAAGCATTTAAGCCTTTGCCTACCGCATCACGTTTTTCGAGTTCAAGTACGATGTCTTCACTACTCATTACTACTGTTCCGCCTTTCAGAATATGATTATGTGCATAACATTATAGCAAACTTATGGGTAAGTTTTGTTATAATGATCCCTACACTTTTATGTTCCATATCGACATCGAATCAATATTAGTTTCGTTCGGCATTATCGGAGTTGCGGCCATAGTCTTTGCCGAATCTGGGCTACTCGTTGGCTTCTTCCTGCCTGGTGATACACTGCTTCTATTTGCTGGCTTCTTTGCCGCACAGGGCAAGCTACCACTGGGATGGCTATTACTTGCTACTGTTATTGCTGCGATAGTTGGTGACAATGTTGGCTACAGTATCGGGCGACGAACCGGACACAGGATTTTCAAAAAAGAAGATGGAGTGTTTTTTCACAAAAAGCATATTATGCGAGCCGAAAAATTCTACGAAGCGCACGGTGGTAAAACTATTGTTCTCGCGCGGTTTTTGCCGATAGTCCGGACCTTCGCACCTCTTGTTGCGGGTGTCGGCAAGATGCCCCGCAAACGATTCATGGCTTTTAATGTCTTGGGTGCATTAGTCTGGGGAGTCGGTGTGACACTAATCGGTTATTTCATTGGGGGATTTGTTGAACCCGATACGATCGAGAAATTTATTTTGCCAACTATGCTTATCGTGATGCTTGGCACGTTTGGCCCGGCAATCTACCATATCCTCAAAGATGAAGAAACCCGCAAGGCACTCAGCGCCAAACTCCGCCTCTGGAAACGAAACCTATTCCTCAACAAAAAAGTTGACTAGCTCGCTACCTGTTGCGTTGCGTCTTCGATAATAAAATACTCCTGCAGGTACGCCTGAGCCTCTGGTGGCAAAGACACAAAGCGACGAGGCCAGCGTAATCGAAACCCCATATGTGGTACGTCTCGTAGTTGCGCACCCGGATCAACAAGCCTATCTTGAGCGAGAACCTCATAGCGCCATTCCTGATTCATATACCGATAAGCCATTCTGGACGCATTAACAAGCATCGCAATGCTAGACTGTTCTGCATCTATCTCTGTATTTGCATCAGCGAATATTTGCTGCCTGCGTCTGGCAGTTTCATAGAGTGCATCGTTGAGCGAATCGTCGACACTATAACGCCATTGCGCCTGCAAAATATATGCTTCCATAGAGGTGACTGCTGAGTGACTATATATCTCATCAGTAACGAGTTGCTCCTGTGTTGCTTCACCGACCTGTATACTCATAGCATTTGCCTTAAATACTGCCCCGTAAATGACTTGGGGTTCTTGGCAATTTCTTTTGGCGTACCCTCGGCAACAATCGTGCCACCGCCAATACCACCTTCAGGACCCATATCGATCACGTGATCAGCTGATTTAATAACATCAAGGTTATGCTCAATGATAATCATGCTATTGCCAGAATCCACAAGCGCACCCAGTACATGTAGTAGCTTCTGAACATCATCGATATGGAGCCCCGTGGTTGGCTCATCTAGTATGTAGAGCGTTTTGCCCGTGGCGCGCCTCGATAGTTCGGTTGCAAGCTTGATACGCTGCGCCTCACCACCACTCAGTGTTGTTGCGGGCTGACCAAGTGTAATGTACCCGAGCCCGACATCAACCAAAGTCTGCAACTTCTTGGCAATACTTGGAATACTGCCAAAAAACTCTAGGGCAGTTTCGCATGTCATCTCTAGTACATCGCTGATGGTCTTGCCTTTATAGTGAATCTCGAGCGCTTCACGATTGTATCGTTTGCCTTTACATTCCTCGCACGGAACATATACATCGGGCAAAAAGTGCATTTCAATTTTGATAATTCCATCCCCTGCACAGTTTTCGCAACGACCGCCACGAACGTTAAAGCTAAATCGCCCCGGGCTATAGCCCCGAACTTTTGCCTCTGGCATAGTGGCAAATAGCTCACGAATAGGCGTAAAGAGCCCTGTATATGTTGCTGGGTTCGAGCGAGGTGTGCGCCCAATCGGCGATTGATCAATAATAATGGCCTTGTCGAGTTGAGCGATGCCCTCGATATCATCATGTTTGCCAGGAACAACATTTGCACGGTGTAGTCGGGCAGCGAGCTCTTTGGCGACAATATCATTGATTAGCGTTGATTTGCCTGAGCCAGAAACCCCGCTCACGACGACAAGCTTGCCAAGTGGAATCGTCACATCAACATTTTTGAGATTATGTTCGCGCGCGCCACGAACGACAAGGGATTTACCGTTGCCCGAACGATACTGCTTAGGGGCTTGTATAGATTTTTCGTGGCGCAGATACTGTCCTGTGATGCTATCTTTGACCTTGGCAACTGCATCTGGTGTGCCATCTGCAATCACTTGGCCGCCATGGATACCCGCGCCTGGCCCGATATCGATAAGATAATCTGCGGTTCGAATTGTTTCTTCGTCGTGCTCAACGACAAGTACTGTATTGCCGAGATCTCGTAAATTTTTGAGGGTAGCAATGAGTCGGCCATTGTCTCGCTGGTGCAGACCAATCGATGGCTCATCTAAAACATACAGCACACCCATAAGACCCGAACCAATCTGTGTTGCGAGCCGAATACGCTGCGCTTCACCGCCACTAAGCGTGGCAGCACTACGTGACAGACTCAGATAATTTAGCCCTACGTCCTGCAAAAAGCTCAGGCGCGCCGTAATTTCCTTGAGGATTTGTCGAGCAATGTGGGCATCCTTTTCAGATAGTCGTAGTGTCCCGACGTGTTTTAGGGCATCATCAATAGCCAGTTCACACACGTCCATAATTGACTTGTCGGCTATCGTAACGGCCAATACTTCTGGCTTAAGGCGTTTGCCGTGACAAGCCTGACAAGGACGCTCTTGCATAAATCGCTCTATGTCGCGACGGATGAAATCGCTGTCAGTTTCTTTGTACCTACGCTCAAGATTTGGAATAACGCCCTCGTAGGTAGTCTGGTACGAACGCCCACCACCGAGAGTGACTTTGTATGTTTGCTCGCCCGTTCCGTACAAAATTACTTCGATATCCTTGGGCTTGAGCTCGCCAGTTGGTACCTGCAAACTAAACCCGTGGCTATCGGCA
>JAGQNJ010000031.1 GCA_020428115.1 Candidatus Saccharimonadota bacterium | reverse complement strand
TCCCACTCAGGAATAAGAATAGGCGTTAAAGTGCCATCTGATACAACTTCGCCATCCAAAACTGCTTTCAGTTGCTTGTCATGCTCTGTTTGGTCATGCCTCATAATTGCATCAAGTTCTTCAGCAGATCTAGGCCTACAATAATCCACGATTACTCCTTGTAGCCTTTGGCGATATCAGTCGCGACTTTAAGAATAAGCTTCTGGGTCTTTTCATCTGGTTTGTCGCCCTTGTTGAGCTGGGTCATTTCTTTGCGGTGCTGTGTATGCAACTGTGAGAGCAACGCTTCTTCGGCCTGCTTGATGTCTTTGACCGGTATGCTATCAAAAGCGCCTTCGTTGGCTGCCATCAAAATTGCAGTCTGTTGCCAAACAGAGAGTGGGGAATATTGCGGCTGCTTGAGAAGCTCAGTTAGGCGCTGACCGCGTTCGATACGCTGCTTGGTTTCGTCATCGAGGTCGGTAGAGAACTGCGAGAAAGCTGCGAGCTCGCGGAACTGTGCAAGGCTGAGTCGCAAGTTACCAGCCACGCTCTTGACCGCCTTAGTTTGGGCTGAGCCACCCACACGTGACACGGATAGACCAACCGAGATAGCAGGGCGGATACCCTGGTAGAACAGGTTTGTCTCCATAAATATCTGGCCGTCGGTAATTGAGATCACGTTGGTTGGAATATATGCAGAGATATCACCAGCCTGCGTTTCAATAATCGGCAGGGCAGTAAGTGAGCCAGCGCCCTTGGCGTCGCTCAATTTAGCTGCGCGCTCGAGTAGACGAGAGTGCAGATAGAACACATCACCAGGATAGGCTTCGCGGCCTGGTGGGCGGCGAAGTAGTAGTGACATCTGACGATAAGCCGCCGCGTGCTTAGAAAGATCATCGTAGATAATCAGCGCATGCTGGCCGTTGTCACGGAAATACTCACCCATAGCAGTACCAGCATATGGTGCCAAGAACTGCATACTTGCCGGGTCAGATGCACCAGTTGCAACCACAATTGTTTGATCCATTACGCCTTCGCGCTTCAAGCGCTCAACAATACGCGCAACGGTGCTAAGCTTTTGACCGATGGCTACGTAGATGTTGATCACACCAGTTCCTTGGCGGTGCTGGTTGATCATCGTGTCGATTGCAACTGCTGTTTTACCAGTTTGGCGGTCACCAATAATCAGCTCACGCTGTCCTCGTCCGATAGGCACCATAGCATCGATGGCCATAATACCGGTCATAAGTGGCTCGTGCACACTTTTGCGGTCAAGCACACCTGGTGCAGGTCGTTCAACCAGGCCAGTAGCCTTGGTTTTGATTGGACCCTTGCCATCAAGTGGGTTACCAAGCGGATCAACCACGCGACCAACAAGCTCAGGGCCGACAGGAACTTCAACGACCTTGCCAGTAAGATGTACTTTGGCACCAGCTTTGACAAGTGTATCTTCGCCTAGCAGTACCGCACCAATCTCGTCCTCCATGAGGTTAAGCGCAAACGCCGTAACCTTGCTGCCATCAGTAGCATCGATTTCAATCATTTCGTTATAACCACATTGGCTAAGACCATACACCCAGGCAATTCCGTCACCAACACGGGTAACAATACCGACGGTATCAACGCCACTTGTTTGTTTAAGATCCTCAATTGCTTTTCGGATATCTGTGCTTAGTTCTTTGATAGATAATTCTGACATGTCGGGTCGCCTCCTTACGCAGCCGCTTGTTTAAGTTTGTTCAGTTTCGTTCTGATGGTGGTGTCAAGCTGTTTGCCTGGAGCCTCTACACGAACGCCACCGAGCACGCTCTGATCTATATCTTCGTTGATAATAACGTGGTCAGCATGCTCAAACTCAGCTTGAATGAGCTTTGTAATTGCTCGCTTAACTTCACTCGACAGTGGGAAGGCACTCATAGCAGTGGCCTCTATTGTCCCATGCTTTGCGCGGATGTTCTGTATATCTCGCAGCAGGGCATCAATCTCACGCGTACGGCGCTCGTACATCAGATATGCCGCAATTTTCTTCGCAATACGGTTCGAGCTTGCACCCGCATCAATCATCTCGGCGATGCTTTGTGCAATTTGCTTTCTGGGAACATTGCTCATCAGCGAAGCCTCCCCAAAGCACGGCCAATCAACGACGCGTCGCGCTTGGCATCCAGCTTTTCTTCGATAATCACTTCTGTTGCATCAGCCACAAGCGCCAGCACGTCCTTCTCTAGATCTTGGCGAGCTCGCTTGATGTCTTCGTCGATGCGATTGTGGGCATCTGCCAGCATGGCATCTACTTTTTGTGCCGCTTTGGCCTCTGCTTCTTTGATGATAACGCCAGATTCTGCATGCGCGGCCGCAACGATTTTGTCGGCTTCTTGGCGTGTTTTATGCAAACGAGCCTTGATATCCTCCTCGAGCTTTTGCTTTTCGAGCTCCATCTCGAGCCCAAGCTCGACACCGTCATTGATTTTTTCACGGCGCTGTTCTAGAGTCTGGAAGATCTTATCCAGGGCAAATTTTTTGATAATTAGGAATAACACAAGAAAAGTTGCTGCTTGTGCCAGGATAGCAAGTGGATCAATACCCAGTGCAGCAATACCGCTGCTTTCGCCACCTGTATTAGCAAATAGTGATAATGTGTGTGTTAGCTCCATATTTTCCCTGTGATTATATCAGATATTACCTCTGTTGTCAGTTGTATAATTCTTTTGCTGTATCGTGGGGGCGCATAGCACACCCCCAGAATACGTAGCAATAACGCTGCTTAGCTCAAAAGGAAAGCGCCAAGCAAGAATGCAAGCAATGCAGTCACTTCGATCATCGCTGCAATAATGATGATCTGTGATGCAGCTTTACCAGCCTCTGGGTTGCGACCCAAAGCCTTCATGTAGTTTGCGCCAACCCAGGCAAGGCCAAAAGCGGCAGTACCTAGAGCCACGGCAAGCATGATTGCTTTTGCCATAACTGGTGTGTTGCTTGCAGCGGTTGTAGCTGCTTCAGCTGTCTCGGCAGCAAACGTTGTTAATACTGGAACCATAGTTTCTCCTTCTCGTGCACCGCCCGAGGGCAGCACCCGAATACTTTAGTTAACCCTTAGTGTGTATATGGTTATCATCGCGGTTCTTGAGCCCCTTCGACCTTAGGCGCTACTTCGTGATGATCATCGTCATGGTGGGCTATCGCAAGCCCCAGATAGGTTGCACTCAGAACAGTAAAGACATAGGCTTGGATTGCGGCAACAAGTGTCTCGAATAGGAATATCGGTATAGCAGCAAGCGGGGTTCGCCCGTGAGCTGCAACAAGCGAGGTAAACACTGCGATCAAAATCTCACCAACGGCAACGTTCAAAAACAGACGCAAGCTGAGGCTCAAGATACGAGTAAACTCACCGAACACCTCGAGTATGCCAATGAACATGTTGATTGGATTAAGTGGCTTGCTAGAAAAGTAGTGCTTGAGGTGGCCTTTGACGCCTTGCTCACGAACCGACAAAACCTGCACCATAACAATAGCAATCACCGAGAGAGCAATCGTACCATTTAGATCTGCTGTGAAGGGTCTGAATAGGGGCGTTGCTGTACCACCGACCGTCACTGTAAGGCCTGGGCCAACGAGTGGCAGTAAACCAAGGAGGTTATTAAGAATAATAAAGAAGAAAAAGCTCCCAAAAATCGGCGCAAAACGAACCGCTTGCTTGCGACTGCCGAATATACCTTCGAGCATATCCAGTACAACCTCGCCGATAATTTCAATTATCTGGCCAAAACCCTTGTGCGCACGCACCGTTATACGGCGAGCTGCAACAATCAAAAGCGCCGCAATAACCACTGCGCAAACCAATCCATAGAGCATCGAGTTAGTAACTGTGAGTGGGCCGATCTGAAATACGGGTTCAGCCTTGAGGCTGATGTGTATTTCGCTCGCAGCAAAAAGAAGTGCATTCATCGCTTGCACTCCACTCCGAACATAGTCGTCGGCAAACACATTGTGTCGGCGGCTTTCCTCATTCCAGCCCAACTATACATAAGCGACCCCATATACGCAAGCATGTATTTATAAATAATTGCATTCTGTTTATTGCCCCGTTTAGTGCGCGCTGGATACACAATTATCGTGACGAACTTCACAGACAGCATATATACGCACTATGCTATAATTAACACATGTATATGGGGCACTATTTTGGACACGCAGGAGCACACACAACAGAGGGTATTACACATTTTCTTAGTGGCTGGCATCTTATGCTTATTGTGTTCAGTGTTGCCATCATAGCAACTATTATTTACCTGCTCGGCGTAAAGCCAGGCAAGGCAGAAAACCATGAAAGGGAGGATATATGATTACGCTATACACCACGCCAACCTGCGCATTTTGTCACGCGGTCAAGGAATACCTAAAGGCAAAAGGCAAGGACTACGAAGAAAAGGACCTCACACAGGACCAGGCTGCAGCACGCTGGGTGCTCGAGAATACCGGGCAACTAGCCGTACCTGTTACTGATATTGACGGAACAGTTATTGTTGGCTTCGACAAACCCAAACTAGACGCCGCCCTTGCCAAATAACACTACAGCTAGTGTCACAACATGCTCGCACTACACTATTTGTGATATACTGAGTTCGGGGTTAGTATGCAAGAAATAGAGCTAGAACAACTAATTGCAAGAGCTGGAAAAACAGAAGGACAAATAGATCCTAATCTTTTCCGTCGCAGCAACTTTTTGCAGCACATACATGCTGAAAACTTGCCACGTACCATGGTGCAAGAAGCACTCTTACGACTTGGTGTTGTAACCCATGATGATCTGGAGACCCTAGAACGATACCTCACAGACGAACAGCCAGCCTTTTATAGTCGCGAAGAACTTGGATATGAGCCCAACGTAGACGTTCAATTTATGCAAACCGCCCTAGGCATGGCGCTCAACCAGCTTGGTACGTTAATCGACGAACACTTCGGCGTCATGTATGAACCGCAGATCCAGGAGGCTCAGCAGTTTGGAAGTTTCATTCTACAGGTTGCAAGCCAATCTGCTCTCCCTGAAACGATCAAGGAAATAAGCTAGCCTATGGCATTCGAAGAGTACGCACAAAAGGACGCAGTTGTCGTCGTCTATACTGGCGAAGGCAAAGGCAAAACCAGCGCTAGCATAGGACTCATGGCACGTGCTCTGGGTCGTGGCTGGCGGATCGCATATGTGCAATTCATCAAACACTGGGAAGTTGGCGAGCACACCTTCATCCACAAGGTACAAGATGTCTTTGGCGACACCCTGGTGCTATACAAAGGCGGCAAGGGCTTTTATAACGCAGGCGACATTAGTGCCAAGGATGTCACCGAAGCTGATCACAAAGCTGCCGCCCGTAAAACATACGACTTCGCCCTCCACGCTGCACAAAGTGGTGATTTTGATCTGGTTATCTGCGATGAGATCAACAACGCCGTCCACGATGGCCTACTTACCAAGCACGATCTCAAACAGCTTCTGACCAGTCGCAATTCCAAAACAAGCCTGTGTGTTACAGGCCGTAACTTCCCACGCGAGTTCCTGAAGTTTACAGACATCGCTACCAATATGGATAAGCTCAAGCATCACTTTGATGATAAATTCTTGGCAAACAAAGGAATTGACTATTAACCCCGTTTCGTATACGTTTGACACGTAATGCATGGCGGAGAAACAGATTTACAACAAAGCTTTGCGATGCTTGGCGTACCCAAACCTGTGGAAACGGCTGATAGGGACGAGCGCCGGCAAGCGGTGGACGAAATACGCCGAACCTGCAGACATATAGAGGATGCTAAACATACCCTGCATCGTAATCTTGCTGAAGTGCGCGCAGGCGGGCTGTCTGAGCCGGAGACTCGTCAAGCAGTAGTGGAAATGTATGAGACACATCTGCCGGTGATCGCAGCACTTCAGGAGCATATCACGACAACATCCGCCCGACTTAGCCGCGAAGCTGGTGGCTTTGCAGTGGCGCATACTATTGAGAGTGAGACAGGTGAGCAGATTGACGCACTTTGTGTTGTCAGAGCCTGCTACTATGATGTTCAGCACGCACAAGACGAGCGCTACTCAGGCAAAATGCTCATTGCCCAGGTGTTAAACAAACCCAATGTCATACCACACGATAGCCCAGAAGCTCTGGATTACATACACCAGCCAACAAATGCCGGACTCGTTACCGCCCATGTGGTGAGATTTAGCCCAGAGGATATTGTTATCTAGATTGTTGCACTTTGTGTAGAATCTTGTTATAATATACTTCATGTCTACCTTAGAAATTGCACAGGCGATTGAACAAATTGCCGACACACAGTTTAGTGGCGAGCTGACAGTACATGCCACAGGTGAGCTCGATGAGCTGCCAATTGTCATCAACGACATCCAGGGGGCTCTTGCAGAGCGCTATGGATGTACATTGACCCAGGATGACAATCTGCCGCATATGAATTTTGCACCACGCTCAACCTGGAAATCTCTGGCTGACAAGTACGCTAGTACCTGCTCAACAAAGCCCCGTGAATTATTTGCTGAAATAGCACTTGATAACCCGAGCACAGGCGTACTCTACACTATACCCCTGGCAGCTATGGGACGACAGCGCGAAGCAATTGCTGGTAAATACCGATATGAGGCCAAGCCGCGTAAAGGCGCTGAGGGCATCATCGCCCTAGGCCGTACCAGCCTCCAACGCGTACGGCTTACTACCAATCTATACCATACTGATGTTGATGCCGTGACAAAACATGCTAATGCCGTTGACACACCGACAGTCACAGATACCAGTATCACCCGCTCCTACCAGTACAGTGGCCGTATTGGCACTATATCTAAATATTAGTTCTCTGCCAGGCCAGTAGGCTTGCTTTTGGGCACATCGACGCATACTCTTAATGCATGCATAGACCTACGTTATACCTCATGGTTGGCTTTCCTGGTTCAGGCAAAACCACAATTGCTAACATGATCAGTGATCTGACTGGTGCGGAACATTTGTGGGCAGATCGCATTCGCATGGATCAGTACAAGCAGCCAACCTATTCGCACGAAGAAAACCTCCAGCTCTATGACAAGCTCAACGGTAAAGTAGCAGAGCTTCTCAAAACAGGGAAGAGTGTCGTGTTTGACACCAGCTTCAACTACAAAGCAGATCGTACCAAACTGCATGATCTTGCAACAAGACATGGTGCAGACTGCAAGCTGATATGGGTGCAAACACCCCGCGTGATCGCCAAAACACGTGCAACCGAAGACGCACATCTGCAAACAACACGCTTACTCGGCAACATCCCAGAAGCAGATTTTGAGCGAATGAGCGACAAGCTCGAAGCTCCGACCAGCGAGGAACAGCCGATCATTATTGAAGGTATCGATGTAACCAAGGATATTGTTAAGCAAAAGCTTGGGTTATGAACGCTGCGCAAAAGCGGCGACTCCTCCGTGCGCTGTTCCTACTACTTGTGCTAGCGCTAACTGGCTTGGGAGCATACAGAATACCAACGACGCAGCAATATATCCGTGAGATCGGAACCTACAGCGTTCTTGAATTTGACGATGGCGATACTATTGTTGTTGATATGAACGGCGTGCCAGAAAAGGTTCGTTTTATCGGTGTGGACACGCCCGAAACCAAAGACCCGCGCAAAGCGGTGCAGTGCTACGGTGCAGAGGCAAGTGAATTCACCAAGCAACGTATCGGTACGCAGCCTGTACGACTGGAGTCAGACCCCACCAATACCAACCGCGACCGTTACAATCGACTGCTGCGCTACGTGTATTTGCCTGACGGCACACTTATGAACGCTGAGCTTATTCGGCAGGGCTATGGATTTGCCTATACTAGTTTTCCATTCGAGAAAAAGTCCGATTTTGTACTCTATCAAGACCAAGCCATGCAAACGCATGCAGGCCTGTGGGGCGCCTGCCAACCCGTACTCAACGAGTACGGTGGGTACACCTCTAACGATGTTCCCGCTACATAGGATGTACGCGTGGCTCGTCTTGGTTCTCTAGGAACTTTTTCATCGAAAAGCGCTTCGTATCAGGATCATACCCACGCTTGAGAAGCTTAACCCCAAAGTGAGTTGCAAGCGTTATAGTGGCAGCTGGCCATGTACCAGTTGTTTTGATGCCGTGAACTTTGTAAGTGTTCCTATACACATCAATGTACTTTTTGAGTTGTTGAGCCGAATCATTCATCCGTCGTGACGAAGTCATGGCATAGAGCGAATCGTCAAAGGCGACCGCATATCCAGCCCTAAACAAGTGAATAGCTAGGTCGATATCCTCGTGCACGTCTCTGCGCATACAGATGTCGCCACGTACTTTTCTCCACGATTCTCGAGTAAGCGCCATATTGCTGCCGACCAAAAACACTGCATCGTCTTTGGACCCAAGTTTCCAGGTAATCTGGCGAACACTTTTATCAAAAAACAAACCAAGTTGTTGTGCGGGAGTATCATGCCAGCCTACCGGGCCGCTGACCGCCG
>JAGQNJ010000030.1 GCA_020428115.1 Candidatus Saccharimonadota bacterium | reverse complement strand
TCGAGGGTGCGGGTATAACACTCGATCGTGCGCGCCTGGCACTAAACTTAACTCCTAAAACCATGGTTCTCAATATGGGTGGCAAAGGGTTAAGCGAAATCGCAAAACTTACACTCAAAATGGCCTATGACATTGCACAGGAGTTCAACCAAGATTACTGTGGTACCGAACATATTTTGTACAGTATTTTGAGCCAGAAAAACGCTCGTGCGACGGTCTTGCTCAAGGATATGGACATTAATGTTGACTCGCTCAACAGCGAACTCGAACAATTATTCAATCGACAACAATATGATGCAAATGATCACCAGCCAGGTGCTACGAGTCGTCGCAGAACCAAAAAACCACGCAAAACAGCCCTAGATTTCTTTGGCACTGACCTAACGGCCCAGGCGCGTGAAGGCAAGCTGGATCCAGTCGTTGGTCGTGAAGCACAGATCCGTAGAGTTATCACTATTCTCAATCGCCGAACTAAAAATAACCCGGTACTGATTGGTGAGCCTGGTGTTGGTAAGACTGCTATCGTAGAAGGTCTCGCACAGCGTATTATTTCTGAAGACGTACCTGACAGTTTGATAGACAAGCGTGTGGTCACACTGGATCTTGCCGGAATGATCGCTGGCACAAAATATCGTGGCGAGTTCGAGGAACGTCTTAAAAAAGTAATGCAAGAACTCGAACAGGATGCAAACACGATTATTTTCATCGACGAGATACATTTGATTGTGGGTGCAGGCGCAGCTGAGGGTGCCATGGACGCAGGCAATATTCTTAAACCAGCACTGGCGCGTGGCAAGATCCGGGTTATTGGTGCAACGACAACGACAGAGTATAACAAGCACGTCGAAAAGGACGCTGCGCTTGAACGCCGATTCCAACCGATTGTCGTACCAGAGACGAATCTGCCAGAGACAGTGGCGATACTCAAAGGACTTCGAAGCCACTACGAGGCATTCCACGGAGTGACAATCACTGATGAAGTGATTGACGACACCGTTACACTTGCAAAACGTTACGTTCGGGATCGATTTATGCCTGATAAGGCCATTGATTTACTAGACGAGACAGCCGCACACCTACGCCTCGATAAGGGGCGCACACCACCAGAAGTGCGCAAACTACAAAAGGAACTCAAGCTCGTGAACACTCGTATAGACGATGCCGTTGATAATGAAGATTACGAGAAAGCTGCTCAGTACAAAACTCGTGCCAGCCAAATCCATGATGAGCTTGCGAAACTTCAGGCGTCTGAGAAGCAAGCCAAAAAACTCACCATGACCAGTGAGGACGTGGCGAAGACAGTGGCGCGCATGACAGGTGTGCCAGTTCAAAAGGTTATTCGATCAGAGGCCAAATACCTTATTAATCTCGAAAAGAACATCGCCAAGCACATTATTGGACAGGACGAAGCCGTCGAAGCTGTTGCCAAGGCTGTTCGGCGTAATCGATCGGGCATAAGTAGCGAGCGCCGACCGATTGGCTCGTTTATTTTCCTTGGTCCGACAGGCGTTGGTAAGACCGAGCTCGCCCGTGTATTGGCCCAAGAATTCTTTGGGTCAGAAGACGCGCTCATTAAGATTGATATGTCTGAGTTTGGCGAACGACACAATGTTTCACGGTTGGTTGGTGCGCCTGCTGGCTATATTGGCTATGATGAGGGAGGACAGCTAACAGACAAAATTCGACGTCAACCCTACAGTTTGGTGCTGTTTGATGAGATCGAGAAGGCGCATCCCGAAGTATTTAATGTGCTACTACAGATACTAGAAGACGGAGCATTAACTGACGCCAAGGGTCGCAAAGTTGACTTCACAAACACTATCGTCATAATGACCAGCAACATTGGCGCCGAGAAGCTACAAAAGGAAGCAAATCTTGGATTTGAAGCTGAGGACAAAAAGGATCTCGAGGATCTAGATGCACTTCATGTTGCCAATAAAGATAAGGTGCACGACGAGCTCAAACATCTTATGCGTCCCGAGTTACTTAATCGCGTCGACAAAGTAATTGTTTTCCGTGCGTTAACACGCAAAAACATCCTACATATTCTTGATCTTCAGATTGCGGAGCTCAAAGAGCGTCTGGTGAAACACGGTCTGAGTGTACGACTAACGACGAAGGCAAAAAACTACATGCTTGCAGAAGGATATGATGCACACAACGGCGTTCGCCCGATGCGTCGTCTCATTCAGGACACGCTCGAGGATCATATTGCAACGCAGTTGCTCCATGAGACCTACAAACCAGGCGATATCATAGAGGTTGATGTGCAGCGCAAGCAGCTTGTTTATAAGGCTGTATCCGAGTCTGCCAAAACGGTATAATACCCAACACAATGTCACGACAAGCCCGACGAATAACAAGTGTTGCTTTGACAGCTCTCATCGCAGGAGTGCTGATATTTGGTTGGTGGCAACGGCAGGCAGCGTACGACTGGTGGCGACTGAGGGGGTATCAGCCGAGTCCTGAAATTGCCCAGATTGCAGCAAATACCACTATGACTGATTTGGGAAAGCGGCTATTTTATGTGGCTCATCCATCACTAAGTGACCAAGCGACCTTTAATCAGAATTGTAATATTAGTGAGTTCTCGATCATTCTAGGCTGCTATATATCTGGCGGCAACATTTATGTCTATGATGTTTCAGATGAGCGACTTGCTGGCATCCACGAAGTTACAGCCGCGCACGAAATGCTCCATGTAGCATATGAGCGACTCAGTGATGCTGAGCGCGAGCGCGTTGATACTCTGTTAATTGATGCGTATAACAATCTGAAAGATGAGCGCATCAAAACAACAATAGCTCAGTATGAAGCTGCGGATCCTTCCTCTGTGCCAAATGAGCTACATTCCATACTTGGCACCGAGGTGCGTAATTTGTCGCCTGAGCTTGAGGAGTACTACAAGCAGTATTTCGATGATAGGTCAGTAGTAGTTGCATATTCAGAGCATTACGAGCACGAATTTGCTGCGCGTAGAGCACAGGTTGTTGCCTATGATGTGCAGCTTGAAACACTCAAACAGCAAATCGAGTCGAATCAGTCAGCGCTTTACCAAAGGCGCGCAATGCTCGAAAGCACCCAAAATCAACTCAATCAACTACGTATAAATGAACAGTACAGTCTGTACAATGCCCAGGTGGATAGCTACAACGCGGCGGTGAATGCCTACAATGATCTTGTCGCAACAACTAAGGCGCAAATTGAGCAGTACAATACAATTGTTGCTGCACGAAATGCGCTTGCTGTTGAGGTGCAGCAGCTCGTTGAAGCACTCGATAGCACACCCCAGTCCATTCAATAGCCAAAACTATAGCAATACTCATACTACTCATGGAAAAGTTTGCTACACTTATTAAACAATGGCGAAAGACAAAGTGTCGTATGTTTGTAGAGCTTGTGGCGCTGCCTCACCGACATGGTCCGGCAAGTGTTTTGGGTGTGGCGAGTGGAACACACTAGAAGAGCAGGTAGTTGCTAGTTTAACAGTGGGTAGTACTAAGGCAGCAGGCACCCAGCTTGAACCAGAGCAGGTAGTTAGTGCAGTCAAGCACGATGCCACGCGGATGAAAACAACACTTCACGATGTCGATGTTGTACTTGGTGGTGGTATCGTACCAGGAAGCGTAGTACTTATGGCGGGTGAACCAGGCATTGGCAAAAGCACCCTATTATTGCAGATAGCTAATGCCGTTGCTGCAAAAAACGACGTTCTGTATGTCAGTGGAGAAGAGTCGGTACACCAAGTTAGCCTGCGTGCTGAGCGTCTCGCTGCCAAGAACACACAGCTTGGACTTGCAGCAAGTGGCACCGTAGAGGATATTGTCGCTACCATTATGCAGGGTACGCACCAGCTGGTTATCGTTGATTCAATTCAAACGATTGCTAGCAAGTCACTCACTAGTTCTGCTGGAAGTGTCAGCCAGATAACAAGCTGCACCCACATGCTCATGCATGCCGCCAAGCAGTCCGATACAGCCCTCCTCATAGTTGGTCATGTTACCAAGGAAGGCTCAATTGCAGGGCCCAAGATTCTTGAGCATATTGTTGATGTTGTTTTACAGCTCGAAGGCGACAGATACGGTGGGTTCAAAGTTCTCCGCAGTATCAAAAATCGCTTTGGGTCAACGAATGAAGTTGCCATACTTGAAATGCAAGAAGCAGGGCTAATGCCTGTCAGTAATCCATCAGAGGCGCTCCTTGCCGAGCGCCAGGTCACTGATGGATCAGTGGTTCTAGCCACCATGGAAGGATCTCGCCCTGTGCTTGTTGAGGTTCAGGCTCTTGTCAATCGTACAAGTTATGGCTATCCAAAGCGAGCGGCAAGCGGCATTGACCTCAATCGTCTAAATCTATTGGTCGCCATGCTAGAACGGCGTACCAAGCTCAAGCTGGCCGACCAAGATATCTATGTAAATATCGTAGGCGGAATACGTATCAATGAACCCGCATCTGATCTCGCTCTGTGTATGGCTATCGGTTCGGCAGCTAAAGGTTTGCAGCTCAAGCAAAATGCAGTTGTGTTCGGTGAAGTTGGTTTGTCTGGAGAGGTACGGCATGTGCCCTACGTTGAGCGTAGAATCGCAGAAGCCAAAAAGCTTGGATTTGAAGCTGCAGTTGGGCCTAGGACAAAGGGGAAGAAAGACAGTTTTCTATACCCAGTCAAAGATGTTCGTACGGCGCTCAATAGCTTCTTAGAAGGTTAATACCTACGACAAGAGAAGACAATGTTATATATTTCTGTCTACGCTGGCTGATGGCGATCCGCCGACGCCAGTTGCAGTAACGGTAAAGGTATGTAGGCCCGAAGCAAGGCTTGAGCAAGTAGCCTGTGTGCCACTTACAGAACACGAGCCAGTAGAGGCGCCACGTTTCCAGCCGACAATGTATCCTGTTGCGCCAGGGTAGGCGTTCCACTGCAGCGTTGCACTTGTTGGTGTGGTACCAACAACCTGCAAGCCAGATACGGCGCTACTGCTGCCACCACCGCTTATCGTGCCACTATCGCTACCGTCGTAGAGTACACTGTCAATGACTGTGACAGTTATTGTACCGCTACCTGTAAAGTTCTGATACGTTACGGTGCCCGGGCTGTCAATTTGGAAACTTCCACCCGGTAGTTCAGTGCCGTCAACGGAGAATATTACCGTTCCCTTGAACTTGTCGCTAGAGAGCGGGTGTGTACCTTGGGTTACAGTTGCTACTAGTGAGTAGCTTCCACCGTTGTTGTTGATGGTGAGGCGAACGCCTGGCTTGGCATCACTACACTTGTGCACGTCATCTTGTTCTGTAGTATTTGCGCCACCTGCATCCACGAATATGTCACCCGAGAATGACGATGCATCTGTTTCGGTAACTTCTTGCTTAGCGCGAGGTGGAGTACAGTCCGTCGCGAGCTTATTAGAAACTTTATCAATTGTCTTTTTGGCGCTCGACTGCTTTTTGGTGTTTTCGTACCAAGAAGGGAAGATGTCATTTGCAGGGCTTGGTTCGACCGAACCAACACCGACATGCGTACGTATGACGTATGCAGGCAGGGTTTTTATTCCAGCTGGCTTTTCCCAGTTCTTGGGTGTGAGATTATTGTGGGCGCCACGCATCCAACCTTGCCAGATTGGTTGGGTCATGTTTTCCATTGTCCCACTCATTTCTTTGCTTCTGGTGTGGTAGCCAACCCATACAGCTGTTGCATACTTAGTAGAGTAGCCGGTCATCCATCCATCTTTTGCGTCGTTGGTTGTACCAGTTTTCATAGCAAAGTTCCAACCATTCCATCGTTGTGGCTTGCGTCCGGCCGGGAAATAACTTGCGTTAGGATCTGAGAGCATGTCGTTGATGATATATGCGGTATCCTCACGAACTGCTTGCTCGCCTTTTTCTTTCTTCCATTCGTATACGGTCTTGTCCTGAGCATCGTCAATTTTCAGGATGTATGTCTGGGGTATATTAACGCCACCACGAGATAATGAACCAAGCGCATGAACATGCTCATCTAAGCGTAGGTATGCACCATCACCGATTGCAGACGATGCATAACAAGGAGCCTCAACAGTAAGATCTTCGTCTGCGTAACAGTTATAGCCACTCTTGAGTCCGAGCTTCTCGGCAGTCTCAATAGTTTTGTCTATGCCTGCAATCAACATAGCCTTTACAGCAGGTACGTTACGTGAACCACCTAGGGCATAGCGAAGTGTCACGGGCCCAGGATACCTAAAATCGTAGTCGAACAAACAGTTACCGCCTTGTTTTGGGCGTGCCTTATTGGTACATGGGTATCCCTCGAGTGGACCTTGGGTATCGTACAGCACAGAGCCTGCACCAAAGTTGTTGGTGTTTTCGATAAGTGCCGCATAGTCGTATGGTTTGAAGCTAGAACCTGGCGGTAGTCGTAGCCGTGCGTAGTTGTTTTGGCCATAGTCAGGATTGCTAAAATCGACTCCACCAACAAGCGAAACAACTTGTCCCGTTTCGACGTCTTCTGAGGCCATTGCAGCCACGTCGCCACCTTGGCGCTTGACTTGTGCAAGTCCGGCTTGAATCTGCTCTTCTGCAAGCTTCTGGAGCGGCATATCCAGTGTAGTTATGACTTTCCAACCACCACGTTTAACTGTCTCTGCACCAAACTGATCCTCAAGCTGCTCTTTGGCAGCCAAGACAAACCATGGCGCAATAATCCCATCGTATTTTGGTTTGCGCGGCTTGACCTTTGCGAGCACATCGACTTGCTTGGCTTCATCGCGCTGTTCGTTAGTGATCATACCCTGCTGAGCCATAAGGTCTAAGATATAGTGCTGGCGTCCAATAAATGCCTCGCGATCAAAGTCATTGCTATACGGTGAGTAGTATTTCGGTGATTTTGGTATTGTCGCCAGCATCGCGGCTTCATCAAGTGTTAGATCTTTGGCCGGCTTCTCAAAATAATCACGTGCGGCTGCTTCGACGCCGTATTCAATACCACCGTACGGTGCAGTGTTGAGGTACCCGACAAGGATCTCTTGCTTGGAATAGCTACGTTCTAGCTCGACAGCGAGTATCAGCTCTTTGATTTTGCGAGTCACTGTGCGTTCTTGTGTCCAGTTTTGGGTGAGCTTTACAAGCTGTTGCGTTAAGGTTGAGCCACCCTGAGTGCTACCACCAAACGCGTTATTCCATGCTGCTCGGGATATACCACGCGGATCAAAACCACCGTGGTGGAAGAAATCTTTATCTTCGACGGCAACCGTGGCGTCTTTGATGTACTGCGATATCTGATCGTCTTTAACAGGGATGCGCTTTGCCGCATCGTAATCCTCCCACAACAGGGTTTCACCAGTACGGTCGTAGTAGCGGATACTTCCGCCAATGTTGCTGCCAGAGATATCGCGCAGATTGGGCAGGTCTTTTCGGAAGTATGCAAACATACCGACAAGGAGTAAAAAGCCAACTATAAGTCCAATACCCAAGATTTTGAGTGCCATTAGCCCGCCTTCACGGCTAAACCAATACTTATATAGTCGTTTTGGCTGCATACGCCAGAAGAAGCGTTTGACGCGGCCTTTGGGCATGCCAGCTAGTCGCTCTGCCTTGCGGCGCGCTCGAACATCCTTGCGGATTTTGAGTTTATCAGCCAGGCTACGGTGTATTTTGAATGTATTGCCGCTTTTGGTCGTAAACAGATTGCGGCGTCGTGATTTCCTCATAAACTACTTTGCATACTCCATAAATTATGCCCGCTTATTATAGCAAACATACTATCTATTTCGCCATCACTTTTTGCATAAGCGTAACGAACTGCGGATTGGCCCTCTAGGGGTATGTTTTTGTGACGACAATGCAGTTTTGCGCTATACTGTGATCAATACTACATAACAGAGATACCATGACATTATTTGAAGAGCTCAATTGGCGAGGTTTTATTAATCAGACGACATTGGCAGACCCCAAGCAATTGGACGATACGAAGTGGACGTTTTATCACGGTTATGATGCATCGGCAGATTCGTTGACAGTCGGTAACCTGGCAGCCCTTATGATGGACAAGGTTTTTGTACGCCGCGGTCACAAAGCTATCATTCTCGCTGGTGGCGCTACAAGCATGATTGGTGACCCAGGTGGTAAAGATACCGAGCGTCCCTTGCAGCCCGAGGATAAGATTGAGGACAATGTAGCAGCGGTACGCAAACAGATAGAAAAGCTGTTTGGTGGCGAAGTTACCATGGTTAACAATCTCGAGTGGTTCGGCAGAATGAATGTCTTGGAGTTTCTGCGTGACGTTGGCAAACACTTCAGTATGACACCTCTCGTACAACGGGATTATATTGCACGGCGTATTGGTGAGGGCGGTGCAGGTATTAGTTATACAGAATTTAGCTACACACTTTTACAGGGCTATGACTATTTGCACTTGCATGACACTTACAAGGTTAATATGCAGCTTGCTGGAAGTGATCAATGGGGTAACTCTATCTCTGGCGTTGATCTTGTGCGGCGCGTGACGGGCGACGAGGTACATATATTAACGTGCCCACTTATTATTAACGAGGCCACGGGCAAGAAGTTCGGCAAGTCTGAAGAGGGCGCTGTGTGGCTTGATCCTGCCAGAACAAGCGTGTACAAGTTTTACCAATTTTGGTTGAACGCGGACGACGAGGGTGTCGAAACTTACCTTAAAATATTTACTGAGCTAGACAAGCCGGCAATAGATAAAGTCATGTCAGAGTTCAAAAGCGATAAGTCAGCACGGCACGCCCAAAAAGTCCTGGCTTATGAGGTGACTAAGCTGGTTCACGGCAAGGATAACGCCGAAACAGCCAAGAAAGTTTCTGCCGTCCTGTTTGGTGGCGAAGACTTCTTACAGCTATCTGAAC
>JAGQNJ010000002.1 GCA_020428115.1 Candidatus Saccharimonadota bacterium | reverse complement strand
GACAATAGACGTAGCTTTTGAAGATATAACTGAAGAAATGAGAGGGTCGCAAGATGGCTAGTGCGCACGAAACTGGAAAAGACATCATTCTTGAGGCAGCCACTTTTTATGTTGGAAGCACCTTATTTGACCTAGCAAGTTTAGACGACACAACACATCGTAGTCGACAAGTTCAAAATGGTGAAGTTGTAGATGTGCCGACAGACGCCGAAACAGTTTTATATCTACACATCGATTCTCCGTTAGCACCGTCACAGTTATCAAGACAAGGTCGCCGAGAGTTAGATTTTACACTTGGCCTTATCATTGGAGCAGCATTGGAGCGTGGAGAAACCTTGCCAGAAGAAATGAACGAAGCCGTACAGGGTATTGTTGATCGGAGTCGAAGCAATGGCTAGTGCGCAGGAACAGGCAATGACTATAGAGCAGCAGGCTATGCACTGCATGACTGTTTTTGCACGAGTGATTGCCGAAGTGTTACACGATGACCTGCCACGTGATTTGTGGCAGTCACAGTATGCACTTGGTGCAATTGCCGCTGGTGCTACTGCCGAACAGGCAATACCGCATGGTGTACAAGTATGCCAGAGGATTCGCAATTACGAAGCCTTGAGGCATCAGGTTTATGACAATGGCATGGTCTATGTTGGCGCCCTAACCTGGCTCGAACAGCAAAGCCAGCAGGAGGAAGCGTAAATGGGTGCCTACCGAGACGACCAACTTTTTACCGAGCTTAGTGCCAGACAGCATGGCTACGATGATGGCTATGAAAACGGTGAGATACTCATTGCTGCTGGTGTTGCTGAGACTCTGGGTATAACCAGTGAACAAGTTCGAGATCTGTGCGGACGAGACATTTCACAGAGGCTC
Source organism: Candidatus Saccharimonadota bacterium (assembly GCA_020428115.1). Taxonomy (GTDB): domain Bacteria; phylum Patescibacteriota; class Saccharimonadia; order Saccharimonadales; family JAGQNJ01; genus JAGQNJ01. The sequence goes on along the minus strand of JAGQNJ010000002.1, from coordinate 27,433 downwards.
GTAGCAATGACTGCTCTTGCAACGACTATAGAAACCACACTCTCAATCGAACGCCAGCGTCACGCCATGTACGTATCGCATGACCCGTCTGTTGTGTCGCGCATTATCATAGATGAGCAGACAGATTTTGCTGAAGAAGATACGCGTGGCAAGGAGCTTCACGATCCGCTTGCATATGATTTTGTACTCAACGACGAAGGAGCGTACCAGGCTCGGACAATGCCATTGCCCCATCACTATCTTGAGGCACATGATTTAAATGCAGATTGGGTTGGCAGCAGACTCGCCATACTAGGTGTAGAGCGTGACAAATCATTCTGTGCTGCTATAGCTGACCAGATTGTGCAGACTATGTTAGCAGGAGAAGCAGATGGCTAGTACACAACAACTCAAGCGCCGGATTGGCAGCGTCAAGAACACCAAGCAGATTACCAAAGCTATGGAGTTGGTGGCTGCTAGTAAGATGCGTCGCGCCCAAGAGAACGCAGCGCGTTCGCGCGACTATCGTAACCTCGCTCGGCAGATATTGACTCGATTGCGTGAGCTTACTGATGTATCCAAGCACCCTCTGTACAATCAGCGTACAGTCAAGACTCGGCTTCATATTGTAGTTGCGAGTGACCGTGGGCTGGCTGGCGCATACAATAGCAATATTTTCCGTCAGTTTGCCAAAGAGTTGCAGGCGGACAAAGACCAAGGCATTGTAAGCCAGGCTATAGTTGTTGGTAAACAAATTTCACAATTCGCCAGTCGTCTGGAACAATGTGAGGTGGTTGCTGCCTATCATGACTTCCCAGAGCACCCCACTGCCAACGATATTCGCCCAATCCTCAGCACTATCATTGAGATGTTCGAAGCCAAGACGGTCGATGCCATCGACATCATCTATACCGACTTCATAAGTAGCATACGCCAAGACGTTGTGGTTGATCGGCTCTTGCCTGCCGCATTTCAGGAGGTCGCAGTACCGGCCGATCTTGAACAGGCAACATTTGAGCCCTCTGCCCGTGCTGTACTAGAGAGTGTTACTACGCGCTTGATAGAATCTCAGCTGAGCCAGGCACTTCTTGAAGCACAGGCATCAGAACACTCTATGCGCATGATGGCCATGAAGAGTGCAACAGATAATGCCAATGACTTGATTGATGATTTGACACTTGCGTTTAATACCGCCCGACAGGCTGGTATTACGCAAGAGCTTGCAGAAATAACAGGTGGTGCGGAGGCAATACAATGATATGTTACAAGCAGCGCACAGTAAGAAAAGGAGCATAACAATGGAATATCATCTAGACGTACTAACACCAGAACAAGAACTTTCTGCAGGCTTACTAATTCGCCTGTCAGCTGATCGCATACTGCGTGGCATACAAGCAGCTCGTGGAGAGTACGAGGGTGATGTATGGGCGGGCTTGGCTGGTGCTGAGCGAGAAATTGCCATCGACTACTACACGTCAGTTACCTATCAAACGTCAATAGTTGAAGCTTCGCGTTATGTACGGCATCTAGCACAGTTAGATGAGTTTACAACTGATGCAGCACCAAAGGAGATTGTACAATGAGTGATGTAATAAACGGCGGACCGTTATCTGAGATAGATCAACAAGCACAAAAGTTCGCGGAGTCTATGATTAGCGCAAATGGCATGGATGCTAGCGATGGACAGGCAATAGAACATTTTAAGGCGCAATTTTGCCATGACCTTCGAGGGTTGCAATTTATACTGCCGCCACTTGATTCAAACGGAGTTATCGGCAGTGATGCGTCTGGGTTAGATCAAGAATTTAACGAACCAACAGCAAGACAAGGAGAATAAATGAATACAGCAGTAACAAATAAACCAAAAACAAGCACGGGTAAAGTTACCCAGGTTGTTGGTGTGGTGGTTGACGTTGAGTTTCCAGAGGGCAAGCTGCCAGCTATCTACAATGCCCTGCATATTAAAGTTGGCGAGACAAATCTAACTCTTGAGGTAGCTCAGCACTTGAGTGAGACAACCGTGCGGGCTATTTCGCTTAGCTCTACAGACGGACTTGATCGGGGTACCAAGGTTATTGATACGGGTGCGCCAGTGAGTGTGCCGATTGGCAAAGAAACACTTGGCCGCATGTTCAATGTTATTGGTGAGCCTATCGATGGCAAAAAGGCGCCCACGGGCAAAACTGCGCCAATTCACCGCTTACCGCCTGAGCTCAGCGAGCAATCTGGCGAGGTTGAGATCTTAGAAACCGGGATTAAGGTTATTGACCTGATCTGCCCTATCACCAAAGGTGGTAAGGTCGGATTGTTTGGTGGTGCTGGTGTGGGTAAAACTGTGCTTATCACCGAGCTGATCAACAACATCGCCAAGGAGCACGGTGGTACGTCAGTATTCGCCGGTGTTGGTGAACGAACCCGTGAAGGTAACGACCTGTATTATGAGATGGAAGAGTCAGGCGTGCTGGACAAAACGAGCCTGGTGTTTGGTCAAATGAACGAACCACCTGGAGCACGTATGCGTGTTGGCCTATCTGGCCTTACCATTGCGGAAGGTTTTCGCGACGAAGGCAAAGACGTGTTGCTGTTTGTTGATAATATCTTTCGTTTCACGCAGGCTGGCGCAGAGGTCTCTGCCCTGCTTGGCCGTTTGCCGAGTGCCGTGGGTTACCAGCCGACCTTGGCCGAAGAAATGGGCGACCTGCAAGAACGCATTACAAGTACTAAAACAGGTTCAATTACCTCCGTACAAGCGGTGTATGTACCTGCTGACGACCTTACCGACCCTGCCCCAGCCACGACATTTGCTCACCTGGACTCAACTATTGTGCTTAACCGTGCATTAACAGAGCTGGGTCTGTACCCTGCCGTTGACCCGCTAGATTCTAGCTCAACCATTCTTGACCCAGAGATCGTTGGCAAGGAGCACTACGAAGTGGCGCGCGAGGTGCAGCGTATCTTGCAACGCTACAAAGACCTGCAAGATATCATTGCTATTCTTGGTATGGAAGAATTATCCGACGAGGACAAACAGACTGTGAACCGCGCTCGCCGTATCCAGCGTTTCTTGACCCAACCGTTCCACGTGGCCGAAGTGTTTACTGGCAACCCTGGTAAGTATGTGAGCCTCAAGGACACCATCGCTGGTTTCCGCGAAATCCTTGACGGAAAACACGACGACAAACCAGAGAGCGCGTTCTATATGAAAGGCAAAATTAACGAGGTCAAATAATGAGTAATCCAGAAGTTGATACGACACTATACACACCATCGCCAGATGGCAAGAGGCTGCCTTCTATGAGTGACTTGGTGCAAGAAGTGCCAGACCAAAGCGCCGGCATGACTCCGCTGGACGACATGATCCTGGATGAGCGACTGCAAGTAGAAGGTTTTTCTGCTTACTCTGAGGGCGGAAGTGGAGATCGCCGGGTTTGGGTGCGCCAAGCACCGCGAGATGAGGATGAACCAAAGTAATGATTAAGTTTGAGCTTGTAACACTAGATGGAACTAAGTTTGCAGAGGATGTATACGAGGTTCGCTTGCCTACGCCTGATGGTGAGATAGGTGTGTTTCCACACCACATGCCACTTGTGAGCATCGCTAGTCCAGGCGTTGTAACTTTGCGACGCAAGCAAAGTGATCCCGATACACTACTCGAATACTTCTCGATCAACGGTGGTGTCATCGAGATTCTAGATAATCAGATTCGCGTCCTTGTCGATGAGGCAGATCGTGGCGAAGACATCAATGAAGCTGAGATCCAAAAAGCACACGATGAAGCCAAGCGTCTTCGAGCCGAGGCTAAGGATCGAGTATCTTTGGCACACGCTCAGACACTCGTTGATCGAACAGCAAGCCAGCTCAAGGTCGCCGAGCTACGTCGCCGCAAACGAAAGCACTAAGAATTCTTTAGAGCCAAAAATGCTACAAATGCTGCCCTAGTCCTGGGGAAGAAGGATCTACGTGGCCTGAATCGTTTTTCTTTTGCCTCTGTCTCTGGCTGGGCTAGATCGGCTTCTTGCTCCACGTCTTGGCTGAACCAAGCATCAAATTCCCTTACTTCACCATCGACTTCCGAAAACGCATATCCTGCCAAGAAGCTTTGTTTGTACCTTAAGCGTTCAACCAAAGACAAAGGGCTGTCACTTTCACCAAAATGTGAGTTCACGTAGGCATTTGCCGCTACTATTATATTCGCAGCATCTACATCACCATTTCGCGCCCTCTCAAGAAAAGCTGTCTCCAAGAAATCGGGATTCTCTGCCATGAGATCACTAATTCTCTGTAGTGATGAGGGGTTTTCCTCTGGGCCTATTTCACCAATTGTGTCGGGCATAATCTTGCCTCCTATCAAAGGTATTTTCAGTATTACGGATTTGTTGTTTAATAGCTGTGATTTTACTCACAAACGGAGGTTGTCATTAGTCACAAATAATGGTACATTTATACGGTTTGTAAGGATATAACACAACAGTGGAGCGATTAGAAAACATGCAAGGAGAACGCTATATGGCTGACATAGATAAGATGGCAGTTTTTGAAACAGGTGTTGGTGTCATCGAGCCCACTGGCCGGTATACCGAAACCGAAATAGTACAGTCGGTTGAAGAGTCTCAAAAGCCAGTTGAGGATCCTGCTGTAGTCTGCATGGACGAACGTAGAGATATTCGAGAGCCTCAGCCTGTGCGAGAGAAAGTAGCAGGTGGTAACCTATGTACCTTTTTGCATGGCGCTGCAGCTGTAGAGTGGACAGGATTTACTAAAGGTGCACTCGAGGCAGGGCCCGAGCAGCTGGTAGAAGATGCCGCAGACTTCTTGGTTGCTTCAGGTGAGACTTTAGGTGGCCACAGGCATGCACACCCTGGCTCCACCGAGTCCAAACAACATGATAAAAAGTCTACGGGTTGTGGCGCAGTTGATAAGGCTGATAAAGTCGATGTCGATATCGTTGAGCATGCGGATGATGACGAATGGGTTGATGCAGCAAAAACCGATCTTGGCGAGCTTTTCAATGCTGATGATTATGAAACTGCTCGCGCGGGACACGCAAAAATGGTAGAAGACGAGAACTGGCGCAAATGGGAACGTGGCCGTATACAAGAAGTGGTTGAAAAACGAGATGGAGTTGTCGAACTCTTGGACGAAGACAGCGATGCATTCGCGGATGAGTCAGATGACAACGCACACCAGAGGCATGGCCACTGGGCTGAGGTAGCAAAAATAAACAAAGACGATGGAAAGTCTAATGACCGCGACAACGCGCGGATTCCAGCCTTCCAGGTTGATGTTGCACCAATAGTTAGAATGGCGAAAGCTGCAGCTACCTCTGAGAGAGAATTCAGCAGACTACTACATTCCATGTATCTTCGCCAACTAGGCACAACTTACAGGCTCACTCGCAACATGAACATCATACGCTAGTTACTTATTGTATTTTGGCTGACAAGTGGCTAAACTTATTACATAAGTAAATTCTTAGGAGGGACATGTATGTTCGAACGAAAAAAAGTCGCTATGATTGCGGCTGAAGTATTGGCTACTGCCATGCTAACAATGGGCATTTTGGCAATTACTAAATCAGCTATTGGTATTCCCTACTTTGTAGCTCTTGGAGCTGGATTGACGCTTGCTGTAATCACGATGCTATTTGTGAATGTATCGGGCGCACATGCAAACCCAGCAATTACACTTGGCCAATGGACTGTTCGCAAGATCGATACTGGCCGTGCAGTGGTTTATATTGCAGCACAATTCTTGGGCGCTGTCATGGCTTGGCAACTATATGTATACCTGGTTGATCGTACACTTCAGAATATTGCCGGCAAAGAGTTCGACTGGCGCGTTCTAGTTGCAGAAATGGTTGGCACATTTGTACTAAGCTTTGGTATTGCTGCGGTAACATTCGGCAAGCAAGACGAAAAGCGTATGGCTGCTGCTATTGTAGGTGGATCGTTTGCGCTTGGTATTATGGCGGCTGGTGTTGCGTCAAACGCACTTCTTAACCCTGCTGTAGCACTTGGTGTGCAGTCTTGGAGTATCGCCTATGTTGTTGGTCCAGTGATCGGTTCCGTAATTGGTATGAACTTATTCGCTATGTTGTTTGCACCTGAGAGCGCACTGTCTTTTGCTAAACCTGTAGCTTCCAAGTCTGTGAGTAAATCACGCAAAACAGCTAAGCCTGCTAAATCAGCCGCTAAATCTTCAGCTCGTCGCAAAAAGTAGCAGTTCTACTTGTGAAGTATTGCCACGATGATGCCCACGATCATCGCAATGAACAGCACAAACAGACCAATTAGCACAAAGCCAAGATAGTTAAGCCAGTGCACAGGGGGCTTTGCACCATTGCTATCTTTGAGTCTTTTCAGCTGTGGGTACATAACACTCTGTCCACCATATTGCATGAGTGGCCCAACAATCGGAATAATCGCAGCAGCGGTAACCATACCAAATACCTCAATCAGATGATCTTTAGTGAGCTGTTTGCTTCGCTGCATGGCCTTGCCTACCGTGGCATCCTCATCAAAGATTGGTAGCAGAACAAAGTTGTAACGCAGTGCGGCACGAATGCCTGGGATAATAAACAACAGCAAGCCACCAAGTATCTTTAGCCCTACGACAATTTGTACGCCAAGTATTGTCCAAAACTTTCCAAACACCGCGTGCATGGTTTCACTAAAATTGGTCGTCTCGGATTTGCTTGTTTTGTACACAACGTAGGCGATCGCCCCGTTGATAATGGTTCCAAAAAATAGTATCGCAGCAATAAACAACAGTGACGCAATGCTGATAAGCGCAACGATTAGAACAATCTCTGCGCCAGTATTTGCCGATGAACTAGCCGCTGCACCGCCAGTAGTGCTAGAACCGGCTGCATTAAAAACTTGCCCAAATGATCCAAGCAGTGTGAGTGCCAAGATGACAATAGACATGGTTTGGTTATGCTTGAAGAGTGAGTCAAAGCCTTTAAATATTAGCTTAAATGGGTTTGATATGTATTCCTGTTTGGCGTTCTTTACCTTACTCTTTGTAGCCATCGCTTCATACCTTTCGATTTATAAGATCTTCTTCAAATGATACTACACCTTGGTGCGTTTTGGGATAATTGCTTGTATCGGGGAGCTTTAATTTTTGGATGTGCTGCCACACGGCAACAATAAGTTTCTGCAATCGCTGTATATCTTCTTTGGTTGGCTCATAGGAAATTGTACTAACTTTGCCATCCGTACCATCGAGATATAAGATCTGGGTCTCGATACGTTTTTGTGCGTATTTTGGCGTGTTTTTTGCCAGGAGTGCATAGAATGCTAGCTGTGTTTTGTGCTTCCATGCCTTGCGCTGGAGTTGCACATTGCGGGTTTCGAATGAACGAAGTGGTGCGCCTGTCTTGTAGTCGGTAATTCGCACGGCCATTGTGTCTTCATACAGCTGATCAAGACTGCCCTTGATCCGTTCACCGCCAGCGAGCGTGAGGCTCAGGCGTAATTCACTTTTCGCACCCTTTGGTAGGATCGCTTCGGGCTGTTTGAGTACGGTACGGAGTAGCTTCTCGCCACGCTGAGCTAATCGCCGGGTGTCATTAGGTGCCAAAAACTGCCTGGAAAGTTCGGCCTCAAAGCGATCGATAACTGGGTCAATAGTAAACTGCGATTCGTTCATAAGTCGCTGTGCTGTTTGCAGCGCACCATGTATGGCGTTGCCATAGCCGCCGGCTGCACTTTGTTCACGTGGCAATTTTAGAAGCCAGCGTTCTTTGAACGCTTCTGGTCCAGCTTCTGTTATGTCGAGGAAATCTAGCAATGCGGAGGGACTTAGTACGAACTCCTCTATGCGACCCGCGAGTAGGTCGTACTCCTCGGCTGCAGGCAGACTTGGCCAGCGAAGCTTTGTCTCTAGTATCTCGAGCGTGTTTTTTGGAGCAGACATTACGGTATGTACTGGTATATTTCCAATAAGCGGCGTGACCAGAAGAGGCTTGCCCTGCACATCATGTTCAAAGCTTGAGACAGAGATTGCACGTTTGGCGCGTGTAACTGCCACATACATAAGTCGCACAAAATCGTCTGGCTTTTCACCATACACCTGTATACCAAAATTGGCTGGGGCTTTGCGACTGTTTGCGCGCGGACTCCAGTCTGTATCAAGGGCGTCGATGACATATACAGAATCAAATTCGAGGCCCTTGGCTCCGTGGACGGTTAATAACTGCACGGCATCCGTGCCTGTCTGATACCAAGACGTGTTTGCGATAACTTTTTTGCTGGTTCGGTTGAGCTCAATAAAACGTACAAAGTCTTCTAGTGTCGCTTGGGTAGCTGCAAATTCTCGGGTCATAGCTTGGAGAATTGTTATACCAGAGAGCGCCTCGATATATTCGGGCGTGGTCGACTTGTCTTTCATGAAATAGTCGCGTACCGGACTGCAAAACGTATCAGTTTGCGACAAGCCAATCATTTCATTAATGGTTTGCACTAGTGGTTGTGATGACGACCTACGAGCCAGTGCGCTCAGCCAGTGCCCAATTGCTTGGAGCTTTGGGTCTGCATGATCAAATAGGCTGGTAAGCCAGTCAGGATTTGTATAATTGTCTATGGCAAGCTGCCACAGGGTTTTATCCCCAATATTCCACATCGGATGACGAATGAGTTGCGCAAGATGTACATCAAGCGATTTCTTATCACCTCTCGCTATCGCTGCTACACAGTCGGCAATAAGAAGCACTTGTACAATAACATCTTGCTCTAGAATATTGCTTTGGCGCTCATATATCACCGGGATACCTTGCTCCTGTAGATAATTGCTAAAGCTGATCAGGCTGTCATGTTTTGAGGCAAGAACTGCAATATCATGGTTTCCGGCTTCCCACTGCTCGCGTATGGATTTGGCAATATCAACAAATTGTTGCTCGGCTGTCGGATAGTTGAGGTGACGAATCGTGTTCGTACTGCCATTTTTCTGTGCCAGCAATTTTTTGTCGACATCAGGTAGCCGATGTACGAGTCGCTCTTGAGCGAGCTCAATAATTGACTGGGAGGCATCCAAAATAGTCTGGGTGGAACGATAGTTTTGTGTCAGCACGATAGTTTTTACGTCGGTATACCGTTCACGGAAACTTATGACATTGCTTAGTTCGGCACCCTGGAAGGCAAATATTGCTTGGTCGTCATCTCCTACTGCCATCAAGTTTGGACGATTATTGTTGGCTGGATGATCCGCGATGTAATCGGCAAGCCTAAACTGTGCTGCATTGGTGTCCTGAAATTCATCAATCATAATGTATTGGAACTCTTCTTGCAGATCAGCCAACATATCGGGGTGTTGCGAAAGTTGTGCGAGTACCTCAACAAGCATATCTGCGTAGTCATAGTAGCCCCGACCGTGCAGAACACTGCGATACTTACGGTAGAAGTCAGCGAGTGCGAGCCACCAGATGTTCCGGTTGCGTTCACGCTCCATCGACTTCTGTCCATCACTTGGCTGAATCCAGCGTTGTTTCCACTTACTCGTTTGCGTTGTCTTGCCTGTCTCACGGTCCGCATCAATGGCAATTTGCAGACTCGCTGCAAGAGCTTCATTTAGTGGCATTATTGCCATGCTGCCGGGTGTCTCTTGGCTTGGGAGAGCCTCTATACTTTGTTGAAGTTGATCGAGTAACTTGTTTGATAAGCGTGGAGGCATGGCAGCGAGAAGTTTTGGCTCTAGGATATCCAAATATTCTAGATTTGATCGAACGGCTGTTTCGAGTTCGTCGGGGGTTAGACCCGCCTCTTTGGTGATTATAAGTGCTGTTTTGATATCCTTAAGTCCAGTAAACGTACCTGAGAATTTTTTGGCCAAAGGGTTGTCATGCGGAAGCGTTGCAACAATGCCCATGATGATATCGTCTTGCACAGCATCGGGCGCAACACTTAGGCGCGCACCTTCCCAAAAGTAGTCCGGGTAGCGATTCATAATATCTGCAGCAAGACTATGAAATGTGCGTACAACAATGCCACGTGCCTCGGGTCCAATCAATTTGCGCATACGCTCTTGCATGTTGATCGCTGCTTTGTTTGTGAACGTTAGACACAAAATATTAGACGGGTCTACATCTGTTCTCTTGAGAATATTTGCTGCACGCATACTAAGCAGTTGCGTCTTGCCTGTCCCCGGCCCGGCCAGAACGAGCAGAGGCCCCTCAATCGTGTCTACCGCTTCACGTTGGGCATCATTGAGCATGTTGTAGGATTCTTGGTACTTGTCCATCACTTAGATTATACAGTTTTTAGCTTGCGACGTTGCGGTTATCTGTTTATGCTAGAGATATAACTAACAATGGAGTAACACCATGGATTCACTCGAAAAAACTTTTAACGATATGTTTGTCAAAAACGCGCCATTCCAAATACCAGAAAAGGGTCGAAAATGGATTGCAGACTATGCCTGGATATTTGCACTCATCGGACTTATTGTTGGCGGCTTTTGGTTCCTGGGCGTATTATCTGTACTTGGAATATTTTCTATTGTTGCTACGGCAGCTGGAGTTGGGGGTTACGTACTTTTCTCGTGGCTTTCATTAATAATTCTTGGTGCATATCTAGTCGTACTCGGCATCTCTGTTCCTAAGCTCAAAGCCAAACAGCTTAGTGGCTGGAAGTTAACATACTATAGCATGCTGTTCTTCTTCGTGTACGATATCCTAAACTTCGTTGCATACCTTGGCGCAGGTGCATTGATGGGCTTGCTGTGGAACCTTTTATGGCTTGTTGCTGCTCTGTACGTGCTGTTTCAGGTACGCTCACAATTTAAGGGCGCCGACAAACCAGCTACCAAGAAATAGACCAGATCTAGATAAGTGTGCTCCAGTAGTACCAGAATCGAACCACGATCGCAAAGAATATCAATAGATACCACAGTATGAGTATCTCGCCGTGGTGTTTGCTCGCAAACGCAACTGTAGATTTGCAGGCTTTGGGTGTGCGAATATTACCGACGCGCAAGTTGTAAAGCAGCGTGTACCAGAACATGGCGATAGTAACTGCCCAAACGATCATGCAGTAAATGCAAAGTGCACCTATGACGTATAAGCTTTGGTAGAACAGCCAATGTACAAATACCAGACCAAGCAGCGTGCCAATTTGGAGCCCTTGCCAAAACCACTTTTTGTATTTAGCTCCAGCCAAGATTCCCATACCGACTGTGATAACAACAGCAAATCCGATTAATCCAATAATTGGGTTCGCAAAGCCAAAGGCAGAGGCTTGTTTAGATGCAATAATTGATCCGCAGCTAAGAACTGGATTAAGGCTACAAGATAAATGATGAGCTGGGTTTTTGAGCAGTTCGATCTTTTCGACAGTTAGGGTAAACGAAGCACCTAGGCCGATAAAACCGCCAATGACCAATAGCCATGGCAATACTTTGTCTAATGTTTGCTGCGTGAGTTTTGACATTACGATTCTCCTAGTATTCCGTTTTTATAATCTGTAAATTGGTACGAATCCGGTGTGATACAGAGTACCACGAAGTTACCCGCAGGCAGGCTCAGGATTGGAGGCATATCAACGTGCGGACCATTCACCCGAGGCTTGAGGATCTTTTTGTAGACCGGGTCGACAATTTCAGGATTGGTTTCTATATGGGCAATGCCAGTAATTTGTAGAGTTTGCTGGCTGCTTGCATCATAAATCGTGAGTGCTGCATGCCCATTGCTCTGGATATTTTGGGCCTTGCGCGTCTGGTGTTTAGTAACAATGTATACATAACCCTGTTTATCACCGTAGTAGTAGACCGCAGCTCCGTGGGGCGTTCCGTCGTCGGCAACAGTGGACAATACACCAAGCTCGTGCGATGTCAAAAACAACCAGGCTTGTTGTGAAAGGCTCTTGGGCTTGCTGACATGCTCGGTGTTAAGTTTGGTAACGTGGACTGGGTCTGTGTCCTGCTGCTTCTTGGCGCCGTTTTCTGTCTCTAGCTGACGTTGTTCAATATATCTGACGAATCTACTAGCGCATGGTAAGTTCACAAAGCGAATAGAATAATCGCCCAGTCGCGTATGAAGAGTTACGCCAGCATAGCCCCCCTGTTTGTTGTAGCTGACGCCACTAACAACCTTGTAGCTTATTTCATCTGTTTTGTTAAACAGCACCTTATGGTCCATAAACAAAACACGCTTATTAGTTGCAACGAGCATAGCCGAGGTTCCGTCGAAACGACCGTATACAATCCCGCCTATGTGCTCATCTTCATGAATAACCTGAGCTAGGTGGCGTGTTTCGCCCTTGATACGTCCGTACTTGGTAACACCGGCGGCGATGATTTCTTCGCGAATACGCGCTTCGTGCGCTGTCGAGTATGTCTTTGCCATTAGTACCATCATAGCAATCTGTGAGTGCCCAGTCCATATCTAGTGCACTCACCCTGATGACAAAAGTTATCCACAGGAATATTGCCGCAAAGTAAACATGAGCATTTGACCATATACGCCAATAGAAATTACAGTTGACTGCACCAGGGTGGATTAACAATAACGGAGGGATCCACTATGTCACAAGAACAGGCATATTACTTTCGAGCAAACATGATCACCATGTTTGTATCGACACTTATAGCAATCTTAATCGCAGTTCCAGCAGCAATGTTTGTTGCTAGCAGAGTCATGGGCGCAGAAATTGCCAAAGCGGCTACATTTGCACCACAAACTGTACAGCCAGCACCAGTTGTATATGCTTCTGCACCAGTTGGTTCAACTTGCACAGATACAACGACCGCGAGCGCGGGGGCTGTAGGCTCTAGTTTTGCTGGCTACCTCGTTTCTGGAGCAGTTGCACAAACTCAGAGCGAAACCAATACAACAACCAACAACAACTATAGCTACGTTAACAGCTACAACCGTGGTTCATACAACACCGACAATTCTGTCGACACAAGTATCGTAACCACTACAGTACTAGACAACAGCCAGACAAACTCAAACAACAACATTGGTAACACCAACAATTCAAACAACACCACACAAACCAGCACAATCGTTAATGACAATTCATCATCAGTCGTCAACGAAACAGATATCGAGGACTCATTTGGGGTTCTTGTAATCAACGGTGGCCTGGCAGCTTCAACACAGCTATAACAATCCACGTACTAAAAAGCCGTAGGTCTTGTATACGCCTACGGCTTTTTGCTTGGTGTATTCCACTCCTCGTAGATGATTAGCCCAAAGCATGGCAAAAGCAGCGCACCAAGTGCAACCCAGTAAAGCTCAAACCAGGCTTGATCCATGGTTTGCCCAAGTTGCATCGAGTGTACAAAGATCAAGCTCATTGCTACCATCTGGCTAAGGCTAATATATCGCCAGTACCGTCGTACGCGCGGGTGTTTACGCAGCCGAATCAAAATATCATAGGCAAGAAACATTAGTAACGACAAGCTACCAAATAGCACATACAATTTGAGGCTCGGCCCGACGTAGGTATAAAAGCTTTGTGGCGGCAATTGTTTGGTTATGTCCCATTGGTTGTAAGCCAACAGCCCTGGATGCAACAACAATAGCGCCAACACGATGTAGAGGGTTACAGTTGTGTATATTTGGTTTTTGGCCAGGCGCTCGCTCATGAGGCGCAGGCCACCATATGCATAGTGTGTCCACATAATGCTCCAAGCTAGGAGGCCGAGTAGCGAAAACACCGAAAAGGTCCTAAGATTTGTAACCTGCCAATTGTATTGGTCAAGCCAACCGAGTAGCCCAACGATAGTAACTCCCACCCCGAGTACCCAAGGTAACCAAGTAGCGGCACCAGCTCTAGTCGATCTATCTCGCATATGCTTTAGTGTAGCATGCTATAATTGACGACATGAAAAAGAAAACTATTGGTATAACCCTACTCATTATTGCAATCGGTATTGTCGGCGGCTTCGCCTTGTGGAAGTACGTGCTTAGCGACACGGCTAGTGCCCCAAGTGCCACCGAATCATCAACAAGCTCATCCGCAGTTACAACCACAGAGGATTCTGGCTTTGCGGAACAAACTTTCACCACGGTTGAAGTTGCCAAGCACAACACCGCGGATGATTGTTGGACTGTTATCGACAGCGATGTCTACGACATAACTGATTACGTAGGTTCGCACCCCGGCGGGAGCGAAATACTGCGAGCATGCGGTATCGATGGCACTAGCCTATTTATGGAACGCACAACAGAGGACGGCGAAACTGTTGGCTCAGGTACATCGCATAGTTCAAACGCGCAGCGACAACTTCAGAGCATGCAAATCGGCATTCTCGTTGACTAGATTTACACCAGCTTTTTATTCGGGATGTTTCTAGACAGGGCTATCGAGGCGAGCCCCAGTACCACGATAAAGAACATAGAATTTTTGAGGCTAGCAATCTGAGAAGATAAGTAGGTTTGGCTAATACTCTCGGCTTCGGTTTCGCTCAGTCCGCTCTGGATAGCGTATGCTTCAATTTGTGGTGCAGGTACAATAGGAGCCGCTTGTACGCTCGTACTGACTTCTGTCTGTAGGCTATTTGGTAGGCTCGGATTATTGGCTACGCCGTTTACAAAGCTCGTTGTCAGGCTTGTGATCATAATCGATCCAATCAGTGCGGTACCCAGTGATGCGCCAATATTTTGGAAAGTTCCTTGTAGCCCGCCAACTTCACTCGTTTGCTCTTTGGATACACTTGACATTGTTACGTTTCCGATTTGTGAGGCCAGAAGCCCAAGCCCAGCACCAAGCACGAGCAGCCCAACAGCAAACAGTGCGCTTCGCATCTGCGGATCAATCGAACCTAGTATAAGCAACGAACCGCCAACAAGCGCAAGTTGACCACTTCGCACAATTTGCCGTGGTGTGAATCGGCTGATAAGCCGTGAGCCAAGCGCAGAAAAGATCACAATAGAAACTGACAGTGGGAAGACTTTTTTGCCTGTTTGCAGTGCGTCGAGTCCTAGAACCATTTGCAGGTATATCGGCATCACAAAGAACACGGCGGCAATGATCAGATACTGAGCACTCAGTACCGCCAGGCCAGAACGCAGGGTTTTGATCGAAAACATTGATACTTGTAGGAGCGGGTTCTTGCCTGCTGCCTCAAGTTTGTGTTGTCGCTGGGTAAAGAAATACAGCAGCGCTATGCCTGCAAGCAATAGATAGGCGACGATAGATATGCCCAGTGGTGCAACCTCATGGCCATTGATAGATGGGATTGTTTTGGGTGAGACCCAGCCCCAGGTTTTGCTCTGCAAAATAGCAAGAATCGTGAGCCCCATACCCGACACTGATAGTGCTACGCTCGGTAGGTCGATCTTGATTCCCTTCTTTGCTCGATCGGTGCTGGCGAGTGATCGTGAAAGAACTAGGATGATCGCCATGATTATTGTTTCGGCAGCAAAAACATAACGCCACGACAAGTACGTTGTTACATAACCGCCGATCAACGGTCCGGCTGCGATTGCGATACCGCTGGCAGCTCCAATAATCGTATAGCCCACAACTCTATCCTTGCCTTTGTAGTTCATGGCTACTAGAGCGGCGATAGCAGGGATAACGAGCACGGCACCAAGGCCTTCAATCAGTGACCAACCAACCATAAGCGTGCCAAGATTTGGGCTAAATGCGGTAATGAGTGAACCGATGCCGTAGATAATGGCGCCAATGCGAAACGCTTTGAGCCTGCCCCATATATCGCCCAGCTTGCCACCAGTTAGCATAAATGCAGCCATGGTAAGCGTATAGAATGTAATTGCTGCCTGTAGGCCACTAACGGTGGTGTTCAGATCACGAACTACCTCTGTTATGGACACGTTCATTACCGTGCTGTCGAGCACCATAATAAACTGAGCGCACGCCAATATAATGACCACGAACCACTTTTTCATGATCATAGTATACCTTACTCAGCGTGTAATAATACTAGTTTGTGAGGTTTTCGTTGCCGACCCAAACATATTCCCATGGTTCGGGTTCTGGCCCCTGATTGCTAACACCATCAGGGTAGCTTGGTATCCAGCCAGCTTGCTTTGCCTTGGCGTAATTATCGGCGTTCATCCAGCTAAAGCAGTTAGTGTGCTCAAACGCACGTCCGCTACCATCATCACAGATCAAATCAATTGTGTAGCCAGTGTGGTGGCGTGAGTATCCCGGTGGCGCGACCACATGTAATACGTTCAATATGGCGTCATCGGCTTGACCACTTGCTATTTGCGACAAGCTCACACCCGAGGCTTGCAACTTTGCAACAAAAAAGCGTCGTTGCCAGTCAATACTTCGATAGCCACTATTGAGCTTCAGCGGTATGCCATCATTTTTGGCCTGTTTCTTGAGCTGTAGCCAGCCGTCGTATGCTTTGGGCTGTAGTAGGTCGTCTTCGCTGAGGCCTGGCTCGTTGGTCTTAACGATAGGCATCACAGGCACACTGCGTAGCTTGTAACCGCGGCTCTCGGCAACCTGACGAATGCGTAGGTCGGCCTGGTCATTACCTGTAATTGTCGGGGGTGTAACGATAGCTGTTGTATTAGGCATTGCCAAGATTTCGTATAGTTTTTGGAACTGCTCGCCCGTAAAGAAGCGGACTGGCCCTGATTGCACCCCTGCTACTTTGTGGATTGCCTCTTCGGAGCTTGCAGAACTAACCTGTGCACTTTGGTTGTCTTGGTTATTTTGCCGTCGCCCATGCAGATACCAGATACTGCTGCCAACAAGCCCGATAACAATTGCAATGATTAAAACCTTGGGTTTTTTGGACTGTTTGGCACGCCTTTGGTGGGGTTTTGCGGGCGGTTCGATAATACGCATATGGCTTTATTGTATATCCTCTGAGAGCATTTGTACATTGACCGAAGTTACGCTATAATTTCTGAGGTTAATTCGGGATCGTCTAATGGTAGGACACTGGGTTTTGGTCCCAGCAATCTAGGTTCGAATCCTAGTCCCGAAGCCATGTTTTGATAAGCTCGCCGTAAGGCGAGGTTATTAGAACAAGGTTCAGATTTGGATGAGAACCGTCAGAGTCCGCCATAGCGGACGGTGGTTCGTACAGGAACGAACGTGCAGATGCTTGCATCGAACAAGTGAGTTCCGTGCAAGCTTAGGCGCATCCTAGTCCCGAAGCCAGTCCTTGATGATGTGCATAGTACATCCTCGAGGACTGTTTTATGTTGATGAGAACCGTACGGCGTTAGTACGATGGCGCAGCAGGCAGCCCAAAGAACTCTTCCATTGTTTGCCCGCTTTTGTATAGTTCTGTTGCTAATGCTGGCCCTACATAGCGCAGGTGCCATGGCTCGTAGGTGTAGCCCACAATGCCTTCCTTGCCATTTTGGTAACGGATAATAAATCCATATTCGTGCGCATGTGCTGCAAGCCACTTGCCTGCTGTAGTTTCGCCAAAGCAGGTTTCTAACTGACAGACTCCGTTTGGATCACCGAGATCCATTGCTATCCCAGTCTGGTGTTCGCTGTGCCCGGGGCGCGCGCTTGTTTTGTCTGCGCTCGCTTGTCCTTCTCTGGAGACATTGCCACCGTACACCTGTTCTTGTAATCCGTACGAGCGGTAGCCACTAACCAGCATGAGGCTTATGCCATCTTGCTTTGCTGCTGCCACTAGTGACTCTAGTGCACTTGCGGCGTCATCGCGCACAAGCATTTCCGACGACCCAGACGAACGCACTGCTATGTTTGGTTGTCGTAGACTGGCTGGTATGTAGCCACTTGGCAGGCTACGCTGTTTATTAACCACAACCCACAGACTAGCAGGATCATCGAGCGAATATTGTGTCTTGTCAAAAGCGGGTGGCTTGGGAGTGTTGCTCTGGCCAAACGGATGCGTTACAAAATCAATAAGTGCTGCAATGGGTCCTCGCTTGGCTGTGGTTGTCTGCGCTGGTGCATTCGCATCTCGCTTAGCAAACCAGATCATAGCACCTGCTATGAGAAGCGTAACCACCACAACAATAGTGATAAGTAGTTTTTTGTGTCGATGCATATCAGCTAGTATAGCCTAGTTTTGACATTCATGCTTATTCTTGCCCTTTGGGGTATTTTTGGCGTACAGTAAGGCAAACATGCAATCAAACAAACCACTAGCACCAGCAGATTACATCGTGCCACTTCATATGAATGGGCTAAATGGCCGCATGCTGTATTTGCCGAGCAAACAGCCACGCCAAATACTCATGGTGTATGGATCTCACGCTAGCTTGGAGCGTATGTTGGGCTTCGCAGAGGCGCTACAGGCCTACGGAACAGTTACCATTCCTGATCTACCAGGATTTGGCGGCATGGATAGCTTCTACGAGATTGGACAAAAGCCCAGCATTGATAATCTCGCCGACTATCTGGCTGCCTATATCAAACTACGCTACAAAAACCGGCGCATAACAATCATGGGCGTTTCATTAGGGTTCGTTATCGTGACGCGCATGCTACAAAAACACCCCGCAATTGCCAAAAAGGTAGACTTGCTCGTAAGTATCGCAGGCTTTGTACATCACAACGATTTTGCCCTTACTCGTTCAACTAAAGCACTGTTCCGCTACTTCCCTGTTCCGCTTAGCTGGCGTATACCAGGCTGGACTACCCAAACCTTTGTGCTACGTGCCCCGATTATACGTGCCGTCTATCGTTTAGCCGGTGACAAAAACACCAAACTCACCGGTGTACCGAGCGACAAGCGCGCCGAGCTGATCGACTTTGAGGTTGGGCTGTGGCAAATCAATGACATTCGTACGTACATGGACACGGTTATTAGTATGATGAAGCTCGATTTGTGTGATAACCGTGTTGCGTTGCCGGTTTACCACGTCGCCATCACGGGGGACCACTTCTTTGATAATCACTGTGTCGAACAGCATATGCGGGTAATCTATAGTGATTTTACATCTATGCCTGTGCACTTTGACGGGCATGCCCCAACGGTGATTGCCGACGCCAAAGAAGCTCGTAAGTTTATTCCGCGCAAGCTCATCACGCTACTCAAACAAAAGTAAACTCACATTATTGCCAGATACGCCATAATAGTTGTATAATTGCTACCCATTATGGCCAATAATGCACAAGAATACATGCTACCAGCCGATCACTGCCGCGAGATCTTCTTTACCGCTACCGAAGACGGCCCGAGCGTCGGGATGTGTGTTGACGAAACGCAGGTAAACAGAATGTATCTGGATATCCGGCGTGGTGGTCGGGCAGCCGAAGTGCTAACTCACACTCTGGGTCGCATGGCGGTTATCCCCGATTTTGATCATATCACTGCTATGGCGTACCTGAACGAGCACAGTGCAATCAAACCGTTTTTGTATTTTAGAGTTGTGTGTCCGCTCGATGACAATTTTGATGTACTTGAGCTCAACAAACTCCTTGAGTTTGAACTACCTGGTGCTGATAGTTCAGCGCATCTGATACCGCTGCTCGACCATCCGCTTCGACCTGCCTAAGCACACTCATGCGCTAGAGTTTGCGGCTGTCATAGGCCCAATGCAGAAGTGCTTGGCGCTGCTTGCGTCTGCAGTCTAGGTCGCCAGGCCGACAGGCCTTTTGCAATTGGCCAACATGGCGACGTATCGCCTTCCAGCGTTTGATCTGGCGCTGATCTTCCTCGGGTATTCGCCGCCCCATGTAGTAGCGGCAATACCACTGAAACCACCCGCGCGGGTCATCTGGATAGATCCAGCCCTTCTCAATCCACACCTGTAGTGGCTGACTTGCTGCCACGCCAAAGTAGTTGTAGCTTGGGTCGGGGCCATGATCACTCAATCGAGCATGAACAAACCAGCTTTTGGGGAATTCGTTTTGGCAATCATTCAGATACCAGCCTCCAAACACACCGAGCTCCAGCATTTGCTGAGGTGTTAGTTCTGGCTTAAACTCGGGCGCAAAACCCTGCCCTACCGCTGCAGTACAACTGTAGCGATACCCCTGTTGCATTGTGTCTGATACGGTGATGGTACGCTGACTCATAGTGACCTATCTCGCATGGTTTATCGATAGAGTAGCGCCCCTACTACCACAGTTGCGTTCATGATTTCCCACAGTATAAAGCTCACGATGATGTTCTTGTCTTTGTGGGCTAGTCCGTACAGTATCCATGGGAATGTCACGACAAATATCAATGCCCAGGTGGCCGCTGATACGCCCGCGGCAGATTTGGTCGAATAAATAGTATAGATTTGTGGCAGTACGGTAAACGGGCCAATCGTACCAACCACAAAGGTCAGCTTATCCAAAAACACTATATACGGGGTTCGTTTGACGTCTTTTTTGCGTCCAGTGCTACGTTCGTATTTGTGGCGCATGCCGAGATAATGCATGTGCTTATTGTATATGCTCTCGCCCGCCCTGTCACCAGCACCAAATTACGCTGGGTCGTTTGTTTCTGCGGTTTCTATAAATAGCGGTATCACGTTGTCAGGTACTGCATCAGTTTCCAGTGTTTCAACAGGAGCAAGCAGCCCACTTTCGCTGATGTTGCCACTAGCCTCAGCCAATGCTCGATCAAATGCGTCCTGAGCCATGGCTGCAATTACAGGTGCTACCACCTCGCGTCCACTGCCAAGTCACTCATGAACCGTCGTGATAACGATAAAGATGACGAAGTACTTTTTATGTTGCGCTGTCCTCATTGTGATAAGAATAGCGCTTACTGGGAGGATGCTTCTGAGCGGGAGCGTATTCACGCAAGATGCCCGAAATGTCAGGCCATCATGAAGGAAAAGTCGACCAGGCTCAAGCACTCAATCAAGACAACGTACACTTGTCCATCTTGTAGTCATAGCTATCACGATAAGCTTGATTTTTCGGCAAAGAAGAATGAAAAGCCCGATACAGAGTTTGAGCAAGACTTAGTAATCTTTTGCTTGCGTGACAAGAAAAGCCGTGATGAACATATAGCTGCCAAGCAGCGCTTTGAAGGCTTACTAAGACTGTGTCAAGAGATGAAAGAAGAACGAGAAAACAAACACATCTACGACGCTATTGATAACCTGAATAAGCTAAAGATCCCGGAGCTGTCTACAGTCCTTTCTCCTGTGCTCGAAAAAGCTGGTTATACTGAGTTCCGTCTTGATCAACCAAACATAGGTCGTGAAGTTACAGTCGGGTTTAGTTGCCTAGATAGTAAGACCGAGCGGGGCGACTATGATAGTCGAAAGATCCTCAAGAAGACAGTGAACGAAGCCCTCGAAGAGACAAACTGGCGTTTAACTAGTGGTGGTATTTCATATCGTCTCGGCTACTTAAGCGGCGACCTTCGTGCATACGAATCCAAAGAAGATATAAAGAAGCTGGTTATGAAGAGTAAGAATCTAATTGATAAACAAAAGGCTCGTGAAACAGAGGAGAAGACTAAGAAGGTATCGACTATCAAGGGTAAAGACGGAAGAGAGATAATTCTCTAAAACGTCGACAGGTTTTACTCACGTTTTAAAGAATTACTGCGTGTGCAGCAATCTCCTTAACGCGAGCGGCTGATCGTTCAGCGCTGTATTTTGTGGTATAGCCTTCGCTCGTTGCGACTGCCTCTTGGTTTGCACCATAGAGCGTCCAACGCCACTCACCAGCACGATCTTGGAATATTTTGAAATAAGAATATCTCATTACTCCACCTCCTCGTGTGATAATTAGTTGCTTGGAGAGTTCGACCTTTTAAAACCTCTCCCCGCCACAGACCACAAAGCATGATCTGAGGAGGAGAAGGTAAGGTAGCTCACTAACCAGGCGAACCTAAGCCTCCCAAGGTTGTCCTGCCGACATTTTAAAGAACTATATGCTCATTCTAGTCTTTGGAACAATGGCTTGCAATATCTGATTTGAGACAGGCTTAAAGCCCAAGAAGGACTTTATAAATCTCCACCTACCTACCTAAACTTTTCGTAGCTATCTTTAGTGATAGTGTACAGAAGGCCAAGGTCTTCACTATTGATATTAAACCTTGGATCTCCTTGAATCATTTGAGCCATTCTCTTTATCTCTCTGAGCTTATAGTTATCTGTGAGCAGTGGTTCCTTGTCGGAATCTTTAAGGTATGGGATTAAGACTTCAATTAGAACTGGTGCTGACGAAGCAGCTTCTTTACCCTCGTCAAATGTTATGTAGTTATTTGCCTTAACTTCGCTTATTACATCAGGATCTTTTGTAACGAGTTTCATTACGTTATCTACATTTTTTGATTCTAAAAGCTGATTCATTGCCTGCTTCACATTTCCCATATCGCGAAGCTGTCCATAGTGGTGGCCAAGTGGAACGAACACGTTACCTTGATCCGTCTCTGCGTGTGTCGGAAAAACAGGGTCATTTGAGTTGCGTATATTTCGGTGAGAGTTAAGCAGATTCCTGAATCTATGAAGATACGTCGAAAGGACACCATTAAAAACGGGTTCTACGCTGTTTCCGTCCATATTATCTTTGACCCGTTCAAATGCCTCG
This sequence comes from Candidatus Saccharimonadota bacterium, assembly GCA_020428115.1. Lineage (GTDB taxonomy): Bacteria > Patescibacteriota > Saccharimonadia > Saccharimonadales > JAGQNJ01 > JAGQNJ01. Next base: position 5,054 of record JAGQNJ010000002.1, on the reverse strand, counting down.
GTAACTATAATATTGTGGAGCAAAGAATACCAAGACAGTTCCGCAACCGATAGACCATACTTCTCAATAGTCTTATTCTTAGCAAACTCGTTAATAAATACAGTATTTAGGTCATTTATGTCGTTATTTATTACTATGTCTAAATCGGTAAGCTTTCTGAGGAAAGTCGCCGCACCATCGCCAGGAACTTTCAAGGATTCACTAAAAGCATTTGTGATTATTTCTTTATAGGCTGGCAAAATGACCAGAACTCTTGGTAGTATTCTGAGTTTTTCTACCATTCTCATCACGTCTACTATCTCGTCTGGGCGCAAACGATCTAGGTCATCAAGAACAACCACCACCACTTTATCTTTGTCTGCCAGCTTAGTTTTGAACTTTTGCTTAATGACGTCGTGTGCGATATCAATTGGTCTTGCCGTAAACGGCTTAGTGAAGCTGAGTGGGCCAAAATTAGCCGATACGCTGTATTTTGATTCATACTCTGGTGTGACTTCCAGTATAAATTGTTTGATGTCATTTCTGACATCAACAGCTCCTTGCTTCCATAAATCTTCAGCAAAGTAGTTTAAGAACGCTGTTATTGATTCGCTTGCGTTGCCAAAAGGCAATACAGACTTGTCTATAGTTATAACTTCAGTTTTACGATCATTAGCAGTCAGCGTTGCTTGCAGTTCATTTATTAGTGCCCACGTAACCGTAGTTTTTCCAGCTCCCCATGGCCCATTTATCATAAGTACGTAACCTCTATCCGCAAACTTTGATTTTTGATCTCCAGCCATCAGATCAAAAAGTGCAGAACAAACCGGGATAAAATTTGCCTCATAAGCCAAGCCGTGAAGATTTTTGAATCCTTTACTCTTTGTTAGTTCGTGGTGATCGGGGTCAAATTGGAATATTGGTTGTCGACTCGACATGTTGTTAGCACCTAGTTGCCAGTAAAAGTGTGGTCAGCATTAATGCAACAGCTAGGACTAGCCATTTTAATTGTTCTACCAGAGGAAATTTAGAAGCCAACGTCTTCGCAAGATGTCTCGCAGCAATTAACAGAATGATGAGTGTGAATGTTGCAAACCATATCTTAGGCTCAGCAAGAGACCGTAAGAAGTTTTCATAACTGTTAAGATTGCAGAACAACTCTGGCTTGATAAAAAGAGCTTTGATCCAATCCCAGTATATTAATAAAGAGAAGATTACACTCAGCAAGCCTATTGTGTACCAAGCAATTTGTTGGCTATTCCATTTTGGTTTTTTGGTGAACATACAAAATACCTTTCTGCCCACCGAATCTACGACTAAATTATACGCCTTATTCGTCCTTACATCCACTTGTGTTCACACTAAGAATTAAGCTAGGTAGTCTTTATTAACTCAAGATGTCAACGAATCTATTCGTTTCATCCAGCGCCCAGTCCATAATCCTTACATACTTGCCGGCGTGCTTACTGGCATTGCCCGTCGTACACCCCTCGCAGATAGATAATTGTTCTTGCTTTTCTTCTTCAACTGGCAATATGGAAATTTGTGTAATTTTTTGCGTAGCTTTACCTTCACAGCTCTTCGGAATCACATACTTTAGCCCATCCATCTGGAATATGTTCCAGCTGATAATTTCAGCAAATGAACGCAGAATATCCAGTGACGGCTTGCGTTTAAACTTATCCTCGTAGTAATCGATTAGTGTATATAGCAAGTTTTCTCTAGCGATAAGGAGATTGTCGCCCTGCCATTCGTATCCATAGCTCGCCTTATAGGCCTGTTTTGCCCATTTGATCCACTCGCGAGGGGTATCGCAAAATTTCGATACAACCCGTAGCTTACGGTCAAGAAAGCCAACACGATTTGATAGCTTTATGAGCTTGCCCGTATGTGCTGTGGGGTTATAGCGACTTACGATAAACGGTGCTTCGCCACAACTAATTTCAAGCATTGTTTTTGATACGTAGGTTCGCCAGCCTTCACTTGTTGCCAGCTTAGTATCACTAGACCAGTCAACGATTTTATTCATTTTATCGACAACTTTAACCGGCGTGAATACCTCAGCTTTATCGCGGGTACGTTGCTTTTGCTCGGAAAGCGGTTTTGCGGCACGCGGCTGGATGAGCTCACCATGCTCGCCAGTAACCAATTCTTTTTTGATGTGCTTTTTTGGTGCAAAATCCTTGCCGATAGCTTCGTATGAGTCTGTCGCCCAGATAATATTCTTACCGGTTGTTCTGTCGATGAGAAGTATATCCAATAGATCACCACGATGGCGAAGTGAGTTTTCTTGGATATCAATTTCGTGAGCAGGAGCCATGGGTTACTCCATTGCTCTAACATGAGACTCGATGAAGTTAATTTCATCTTGGCTCAGGCCATACTTTGTATAAAGTTGCTTGTCGATATTCGGAATGCTCTTTGACCAGTCGATATCAGAATTCGGCGTAAAATCTTGCAGTGGAACATTCTTCCATGTTCCTTTGGGGGCGTGTTGGGTGATCTTTAGGGTGCCGAGCATAGCACGAGCAAATTTTGATTTAATATATTTCATGCAGTTTTTTGCTTGAATCTCAGTGTCAAACTCGCCGAATGATATAAAGGTCTGAGTACCCCCTATAAGGGGTTCCCCTATAAGGGGTTCCCCTATAAGGGGTGTGCTGAGAATCTCACCTATTGCGCCACTCCCGTTAGACTTTGGAACAAATACCTTCCACTTATCTAGATTTGGGTGAGCAGATATGTACTCTCGCTTGATCCACTTGAAGATACGTCTATTGTCCTCACGTCCGTAGATACACACATAGTCACCAGTGGAAGGTTGATTGTTTACGAATACTTCCGGGAAAGTACTGAACACTTTCGTCCCGATAGATCGCTCCTCGTTTGCGCTTACTCGACCACGAAGTTGCGGATTATCCTCGTATAGCTTTTCAGTAAACCTGTAGCTACTATTCCCAAAAATTATACTACTTAGTTTTTCGGGATTAGTTAGTGAGACCTTGTGAAGTACGGAGTTGAGCTCGTCAAACGGGGTAAATGTACCGATTGGACCTAAAATCTTGTCTGCATCACGGTGTGTGATGACCACACCACCCTTGATATCTGTATTAGGAAAGATATCGGCTGACTTTTGCTTGAAGTAAACTACTTCCAAGTGCTTATCATTGAGTACCTTTTCATTCCACTGCTTGGAAGATTGACCGGCATTAAACAAAAACCTGCCAGGTGTAATCAAACATACTTTATCCGACAGCAAGTAAGAGCTATCCATAAACTGTGGGTAAATCGGATTCGTACGACTATTAGCCGTATCCTCCTGATATGGCGGATTCCCGACCACGGCACTAAACTTCACTTGATTACCCTCATTCTCATCACTCTCTATTCTATCATCTGTGGCCTTGAGGTCTTCTTTTGTTATTTCGCCGAGTGTTTTAGTCGCTAGTAGTGTTGCGATGGTGCTTGCATGCTTTAACTCTAGAATGTCGTAAGAAGTAAAGTGTTGGGCAATATTGTCGATATTCAGCCCTAGCGCCTCGTACATTTTGCGAGTAAATTCGTAAGCGGCTGGCGAAGTCGAAATTGAGTAGAAGTTATTCTTAATGCTTTCGAGCGACACGCCTTCTTGCTGCGCTCGTTTGACGAAACCGCTGGCAAAATTACCTGACTTACTGGCTATATCTAGGACTTTAGCGTTGGAGACGTTACGCCAGAAGTCACTGTCAAAGGCGTTGTATACCTTGTCAACAATATGGACAGGGGTGAATACTTCAGAGTCTGATAGTTTGCCGAACTTGTTGATAGCAATATTGATATGCTCAACTGGCGTAATTGTATCGTCATTAGCGCGGTAGTCTGAGTTTTGGATTTTGTAGTCGAGTGAGCTGAGAATTGACCAGTTGATTGTTTCGCGTAATGCGCTAAGGTGTTCTTTCTTAAGACCTAGACTGCGAGCGATACGTTGGTTATCTTCATTGGCATCAAGGTTAGCGATAACGTCAGCTAGCGACTTTTCTTGAGTGGTTGAAAGGAATGCAAAGAGCAGAATGAGCACGTAGTACATGCGGAACTGCTTCTCGAATGTCTTTATTGCATTGGCTTCGTCATTGTCGGTTGGCGAGCTGTCAGTGCTACCAGATGATGAATTGTCTCCTTCGTTGTCACCCGTATCATCACCAGTGTCGATATCGTTGCCACCCTCATCGTCGCCAATTGGTGAAATATTAAGACCGTTTTTGCCATTAATTTCTGCCAAAGTGCTAATCAAGCTGCTGATACTTTCATTATCTCGAAGACTAATGTCGACGCCAATTTCATTGACGTCTTCACCGATTGACCGCTCACTGGCGTATTTTCGAACTGCGTCGATAATAACTGACGCCTCTACTTCAACGAGTTTGTTATTTTCGGCATTAAGCGCGAGCACTGGTGATACTTTAAGATCGCGTGCAACGAACTGTTCTATATTCTCGTTACCGATTTTTTCAACATTCGCACCATAGCTGAGCGCCTTAGCCTCTTGCAGGAAGAATAACCTTGTTGGGTCGAGATCAACCAGTAGAGTTTGCGGTTTCATATCGTATTTGATTACTTCACCTGAGTCGCCGACGTAATTCTTTACCCATGGTGATTGGAGTCGAAAGATTGCTTGATCGTATTCCTGGGGACTAATAGTAGCCTTCAGGTAGATCATGGTGTCCCACTCACGCACTGTAGTACCTGTGAGCATTTTGTTTACCGTCAGAGTTAGCGTCTTTTCGCCGTTCGCTTCGGCCGTAGTGATAGCAGCTTTGATTTGCTCGGGTTTTTTGAGCGATGTGCTGGCGTTGTGTCCACTGATATTAAGTACTTTAAAATCGGAAAGATTTTTGAATAGTTCCGGACGATCGCGTAGAAGCTTCTCAAGGGCATCACATGATGCACGCTTTGGCAGAACGATAACCACGTGACGTGCGAGCTTGCCAGCTTTAATCGATGGATGGTCAAGCAGCCCAAGTAGCCGGGTGTCCTGTTTTGTACCATCTAGTACCTGTAGTAGATCGATGGCTTCTTTTTCATGCAAGAAGGTTTCG
>JAGQNJ010000029.1 GCA_020428115.1 Candidatus Saccharimonadota bacterium | reverse complement strand
CGCCACAGTCTCTCTCGCCAGTAGGCGTATAGATAAGAGGGTTTGCACTATCTACTTTGAAGTCACCCCATTTGCCGTCAACCCGTACGATTACGTCATTGCCCTTTCCGTAAAACCACAAATATCTTTTCTCGGCATTTTGCATTGTAACTTCGATGATCCTGTCATTGACTGCACTTGCTTTTGCCATGGGTGTTGTACAGCCTGTAGGCAATGATACCCAAAGATCTGGGTTAGATAGAGACACCTTGCCATCAACTGGGTTAAAATTTTCTACAGTAGCATTCGGGACATTAAATGAGGTTTGCTGGTTTCCTGATCCGCATCCCGTATCTTTTTTAAATTTGTTTATACGATCATCAATAACATCGTCTTCGTATTCGCCTAGAGCATTTTCTCTAAGCTTTTGGTTAATCTCATTACGCTTAGATTTATATTCATCTGCCAAGAATTCATCATCGGTAAATTCAATTTTTGTAATGATTATCTTAGTCCTATTGATGTATCTGCCCTCAATAATCATGTGCCCAGAACCATTTTCCTCAACTACCTGGGCGTCAGCTTTTTTATTTTGGTGCAAAAATATTCCAATGAACTGTAGCAATATAAGGAGAGCTACGCATAAAAGGTGTATAAGTCCTCGACGTTTATGCATATTGGTTCTGTTTATTTTATATCAAAAACAATCCAGAGTACACATTTGTACGACCACAATACGAATTACTTGCTTGGTGTTCGAGCCTGCTCAATAAGTTCTTCACAGATTTGTGGGAGTTCACCTGCTGGGATATCGTGGTTAATTGTGACAATAGCACCAACAGTGACATCTGTACCGGTAAGGACTCCCGTTTGAGCATTGATAGTTGAAGACAGGTAACCATTTTTATAGAATGGGCTATCAGGATTGGCTGCCCCGTGTCCTTTGCCTCCTGCAGACATAGATTCAATGTTTGCTCATGCCTCATTATAATGACTATGAATTTTTACGAATTGATAGTCATCTCTCTCAGGACTTATCCTGATGTCATCAGAGTTTGTCCTCTCTGTCGCAAACCAGTTAACGTGGCTATCGTCGCTAGATTGGTATACGCGACTCCTCGAGTTAATATTTGCGAATAAGGGATTAACCAGAAACTGAGTATTTATTACTTTTGTGCCATCATCTAGATCTACATAGGGCACTTTATATACAATGCAGGCGCCAAGTTCTACATTCACGGGTATTCCGCTAATAATACGACCTTCGATTTCTTCTTCAGCAGTGATACGCGCACGACGCCAAAGATCTGCATTTGGGCCCTCTTCTCCAATTTTTTCGTTTATGGGTGTAGTAAGCCCCGATTTTTGTGGAAAAGCAGAGTACGAAACACTATCCTCATATTTTGCAAGACCATCTTTAGCCTGAGTAGTTTCAGTAGTATTAGTAGGAATAGTAGATTCGGCTACGGGAGCGTCATTGGTGACCTTTTGTGGTTCGCTTTCGCCTGAGCCACGGCCGGCCACAAATGCGGCTCCAGCAATACCAAGCGCAGCGAGCCCCGCGGCACCGGCCTTGAACATCTTGCCATGCTTTCTGGTCGCCTTCTCTGCAGAAGGTGTAGTTCCCTCGCCATGATTAGTTGGTGTTTCTTCTGTTGGTTTTGGATGAGTGATTGCCATAATGAATCAATTATACCACAACAGTTTACGAAAAGCAATAGCGGTATATACATGCTATTTGAGGGCTTCATCTGTGGACAGTTTTGCGATACAATAAACCAAAATGAATCCACAACAAAACCAAAACAATCAACCAGACTACGGCTTTATCGTCAACCAGCCTGGTGCTACGCCACCAAAAAAGGGCTTGCCAAAGCCACTGATAGTTCTAGGGGGCGTCTTTGTCTTGGGGTTTGTGCTGTTACTGGCTGTTGTGATATTTGTGCCCAAAAACAATGTATCGCAGGTTGCCCAAGTTCCGGCAGGGCAAAGTGAGGCAACACGAGTTACCCAAAATTACATAAGTGCAATTGGTCAGAATAGTATCGACGAGGCATATGGCATGCTCTCATCCAGCGCAAAAGAACAGGCCAACCCAGCATTTTTTGCGGAGCTTGCCCCAGATATATTTAGTAACATTGATACTGCTAGCTGCGCACAAAATGGAACTCCCCAAGAAGAAAAGGATTCGACAACTGTGGTGATGATATGCAAGACAAAGGTCGGTGAAGCAAATGCAGAACTGGTGTTTAATGTAGTGACCGAAAACCAGGCAACTAAGATCAATAGTTACGAAATACTCGCTACCACAAAGGAGCCGCAAAATGCGTAGTGTTAGCTGGCGATTGATGCTCGGTGGTAGTATGTTGCTGTTTATGGCGATGAGCCTCGTGGCGCTAGTTACGCCCACAAAAACGTACGCAGCGCAACGAGACGCGGGTTGTTATATTCATCTGTCTCCAGGCTGGCAGTCAAAGAACTGTGATGATTTTAAGGTTGTGTACCCAAGCTTTAGCCCGGCGGGCGACAAATGCTACTTTAGCTGGGGCACAGCTTTTGGCCCTACGCCTCCGGTTGATATTGATTGTGTCAGTGCGCCAGAAAATACAGACACAGACATTATTTTCCCCAAAGATAACATGGCTGGGCAGGTTGCTGGCGAAACAAACAAAGCGCAAACTGAATTCAAGACAGGGGAAGAGGCGCCAACGGGTGGAGCAGGAAAAACTTGTGGCGAGGGGGCCAGCGCTGTTAATTTAAGTATAAACGTAGGCTGTAGGGGCAAAGGAAATAGCATCATTGACCTGGCCTTTGCACTGATACGATTTTTATCTATAGGTGTTGGAATTGTAATGGTTGCATCTCTTGTTTTTGCAGGGGTGCAGTATACAGCTTCTGCGGGTAATCCCCAGGCGACAGCAAAGGCATTGGGACGAATAAGCAGTACAGCCATAGCCTTCGTCATATACTTACTTATATTTGCTATACTTAACTGGTTAATACCAGCAGGAATATTCCAGTGATCGAAATACTAACTAGATTTGCAGCAGCCTGTCAGCCCAGGGGTAGCGGATTATTTGGGCTCCCTACTTGGTATAAATATTTGCCGGGGCAAGAAGGCACAGAGCCAATCAGTGGCAATATAGTTTGTACACCAATCATGGAGGGTATTAATGATATTTGGCTTGTTGTTGCCGCCATTGTTGAAATCCTATTACGTGTTGCGATGTTGGCTGCGATTTTTTTTGTAATTGCAGGAGGGGTCATGTATATGTCTAGCCAAGGAGCCCCAGACAAAACAGAAAAAGCAAAGAATACAATAATCAACGCGCTGATTGGGTTGTTTATTGCGATTGCCGCAACAACCTTAGTGTCCTTTATCGCGGGGAGGTTTAGCTAGTATGCAGCTGTACATATCACATCTCTTATCGTTCGTTTCTCAGATTGCCAACTGTGAACAAGGCACCGGTAATAGTGCTTCATGCGACACAAATTTACCTGAGGTAGCCGCTGATGCCGCGACTTTTCAGACCATACTTGGGATAGTTTTTGCAGGAATCGGTGTTGCTGCCGTGGCATTTATATTTGTAGGTGCGTTTAGGTATGTAACTTCTGGGGGCGACTCTGAGGCGGCAAAGAACGCACGTAACACCATACTATACGCGGTCATAGGGTTAGCCGTGGCAGTGAGTGCTGAGGCAATCGTAGTGCTATTTGTGAGTAAAATATGATTAAGAAACTCATTCCGTTTTTATTAATTGTCGCTACATTTTTTATGGTTGCTCGGCCTGTTTTTGCAGCAGATGTATTGACTCCTGTATGCGATAATCCCAATAAAACTGAAGATATCGCTATATGTAATGATGCTAATCCTGATGAAGACCCAATATTTGGCAAGAATGGGGCAGCTACAATAACACTAAGCATTGCTTCTATCGTTCTTGCGGTCATAGCTATATTTGTAATAATCATTGCGGGTCTTAGGATAATAACTGCAGCAGGTGATTCTCATACAATTTCCAGTGCTCGTAACCAAATACTATATGCAGTAATTGGCCTGGTAGTTGCAGCAATAGCCCAGGGGATTGTACAATTAGTTCTGAGCAAGGTTCCATAATCAGGTTTAAACATGAAGACGATTAAATTTTTAATTCTAGGAATTCTATTGGCGGCGGGGTTTGTAGCTTTGCCTGCAAGCACAGCTAGTGCAGCATTATTTGATAATTCTAAACAAGAGGCATGTCAGGGTGCTTCACTTGGCGATGAAAATAGTGATGCTTGCAATAGCGAAACAGGTAGCGAGGTCAACAAAGTACTGGCAACCGCAATTAACATATTCTCGATGATTATCGGCGTCATAGCTGTTATCATGATCATCATAGGTGGGCTTCGTTATATTACTTCAGGTGGCGACTCTGCAGGCGTAAACGGTGCCAAGAACACCATACTTTACGCCATCATCGGTCTAGTCATCGTGGCCCTTGCTCAGGTTATTGTGCAGTTTGTGCTTAACCGAGTTGACCAATCGACAAAACAGAGCAATAGCAGTATATATCGGTTGGCTATTGCCGACACCAAACAGAGTATGGTAGATTAAAACAAAACAAGTATAGAAAGGAATCTATGAAACGATTTATCAAAAGAATGCTTATCACAGTCTCTGCCGCAGGTATGTTATTGGCACCAGTTGCCTTTGCAGGTGCAGCTTCTGCACAGTCAACTGCAAACGTTCAGGGGAACCTATGTGCGGGAGCAAACCTCAACGTAGACGACACCAGCTGTTCTGATACATCTGATGCGCCAGATAAAGTTAACAGCCTTATCGCGCTGGTTATTAACATCTTCTCAATCGTGGTTGGTGTAGTGTCGGTCATCATGATTATCATCGGTGGTTTGAAGTACATCACCTCTGGTGGTGACTCAGGTAACGTTAGTGGCGCCAAGAACACCATTCTCTACGCTATCATCGGCTTGGTTATTGTGGCACTTGCACAGGTGATTGTTAACTTCGTGCTCGAACGAGCTATCAACGCTGGCACCTAAGCCACGTAAGTTTTAGATCAACTAAAATGACCCCGCTTGTGCGGGGTCATTTGTTATAGGGAACTCTTCCCTATTGGATTTGTATTTTCTTGACGGTGTCTTGCTTGACCTTGGTGAAGCTTATAGTAAGCACGCCATCTTTGAGCACTGCCTCAACTTCGTCTTCCTTGACTGGAATAGGTAGTGCGAGACTGCGTGAGAATTCACCCCAGTAGCATTCCTGCACGAAGTAGTTGACGACGTCATCTTCGTTACCTGCTGATAATGTACCGCGTACGCTCAGGGTGTTGTCTGAGATGCTTACATCAAGATCACTCTTGTTTACACCAGCTGTGCGGGCTTTGACCACAAGCTTTTCCTTGGTTTCGTACACGTCAACTGCGAGTTGACCCGGAACTGCTTCTTCTTCGTCCCAGTCGTCTGCGGCTGGTGCCTGGGCAGTTTGGGCGGCTGCATCGTTTGCTGCACCGACCATATCATCTTCGCTCAGGAACGCAGCAGTCAGTTCGTCTTCGATCAATAGATCTTCGTCCTGACGGTTTTTACGCGCCATAGTTGTTACCCTCCACTTGTCTATTCGACAGGTTAATTTATCTGAAATGTTTTTATGTTTGATGCAAGTATAGCGTAGACTTTCATAAGAGTGCAATAAGTTGACCACAGGATTTACAACACTATATTTACAACATGAGGGTTTTAGAGAAGTTATTTGATGTAGTTACACCGTACGATTGCCTAGTGTGTGGGCATGAGGGCAAGCTTATTTGTCCGTGGTGTTGGCCTGACGCCTTTGATAGTGTACCCAGTCGCTGTTTCATCTGTAAGAAAGCTAGCTCAGACAGCACAAGCTGCAAAAACTGTATCACGTCCTCTGTCACGCTTGAGCATGTGTGGGTAGCTACCGCGTACACAGGGTATAGCAAACAGCTTGTTAAAGGTATGAAATTTGCCCAACATAGGCAGGCTGCTCACCTGATTGCGGCCCAGCTACACCAGACCCTTCCATACCTTGATGGGGACTATATTGTTACCTATGTCCCTACTGCATCTAGCAGGCGACGAGAGCGAGGCTTTGACCATGCTAAGCTCATCGCTGCTGAGTTTGCACGAGTAAGGCGTCTTGCCTACGCACCTTTGCTTATACGTTGCAACCAGACGCGTCAGGTTGGTCATAGCAGATCAGAACGACTCGCACAGGTAGCGGGAGCGTATCGCCCAGCTAGATCACGACACATTAGCAAACGTAAGATATTGTTAATCGACGATGTCATTACCACCGGTGCCACTATTCAAGAAGCAAGTCGTGTATTACGAGCTGCAGGCGCAAAGTCTGTTGACGCAGCTATATTCGCCCAAGCAGCCTAATTAGAGCTAACAATACAAAAAGCCAGGCTTACTAGCCTGACTCTTAGTATGGCGGAGAGGGTGGGATTCGCTTCGCTCGCACGGAACTCACTTGTTCGATGCATGCATCTGCACGTTCGTTCCTGTACGAACCCACTGCTACGCAGTAACGGGCTCGAACACATACTCATGCATACAAAAAGACCGTCCAAATGGACAATCTCTTAGTATGGCGGAGAGGGTGGGATTCGAACCCACGAGACCCTTGCGGGCCTATCGCTTTTCGAGAGCGACCAGTTCAACCACTCCTGCACCTCTCCGTACCTGATATTCTAACAGATACAATGTCCCTGGTATTTCCAGCGTAAATATGATAGGATTAACCTCTGTTGAGCACCCGTAGTTCAGCTGGATAGAACGTCGGCTTGCGGAGCCGGAGGTCACAGGTTCGAATCCTGTCGGGTGTACCAAACAAAGTGCCCTAGCTTGTCTAGGGTATTTTGTTTGGCTGATTTGTCACGTTTGGCAGGTGGTCTTGTTTGAGTTGTTTGTGGACGGCTTCGGCCTTGGGCTGTTTGGGTTCGAGCTTGGAAATTGCAATGCTACTTGCAATGACTCCGGCCAAGCCCACCACAGAGAGAACAACCGCAAAGTTACGCAGCAGTACTGCATATGCAGTAACAATAATGCGCGCAGTAAGCTCTGCTGAATCGCTCAAACCATTGACTTGAGCAGCCTCGGGTACGAGTGTTGTGGCAAGCGCCTGAGTCCCTACGGCAAGGATAACGAGTAGAATACCGTTGGCAAGTAATAGCCCTGATATCTTACGAAGCCCGCGCAAACGCGTTTTGCTTAGGAAAAAGACGCCTATACCGGTGATTATTGCTATGCCAGCGAGATATGGCAGACTATTTTTGGCTAGGCGATACAGCGTAGCTCCCTGTTCTAGTGCAGGCCCGCTAATGGGCTCGGGTTCTTGCGCACTTGCTTCGGCTTCCCTAGATGTCGATGTATTATTCTCGGCAAAAGTAGCATCGAGATCTTGAGACGATATTTCGTTTTGTTGCAAAATCTCCCCGCTGTTGATGATCTGTTGTATGGCTTGTTCCGCCACAGCATTTACGTCGGTACCAGGTGGCAGACAGTTAGCCGACAGCGGATCGCTTGATGTTGGGGGATTTGCGTAGGTGCATTCTGGTAGGCTGGCGAGCTCAGTACTAAGCTTGGGGCGTAGATTGGCAACAAAACTGTCTCTGATGGGCTGGATATTTACGCTGATTTCTAGGGTCGGCGTGTCTTGATCGAGCCATGCATAGACGTCATCAAGAATTTGCTCAAGGTTGTTCTGTACTACGTCTGGCGTGATTGTTTCTTGCATGGCCTGCGTAATCAAGCCCGTTTGCTGGTTATTGGCATCAAGTTGCAGATGATCGATGGCGAGTTCGCTCAGAGTACTGTACAGCTGAGCCTCCCGGAGGACTTGCTTAACAAATGTAGGCTGACCAATCGTCTGATTGAATGCAATACTCATGCCCAGCAGCGCCATGGCGGGCCCAAAAAGCACCACACAGACGCCGAGTATTATTTTTTTGAGGACATGCATATGGTTAATAATAGCAGACTGTTATAATGCCATACATGAGTGAGGATACATTATTTGCCAAGATCATCCGTGGAGACATACCCTCCTACAAAATATACGAGGACGATACAACGTACGCCTTTTTGGATATTCACCCTGTTACACCCGGACATGTTCTGGTCGTATCCAAATCCCCAGCTCAATTTGTATGGGACTTATCAGAACAAGATTACAGCGCACTGATGCGCACTTGCCAGATAATAGCCAAGCGTCTGCGCGCAATTTTGGATGTGCCCTACGTCGGTGAGCAGATTGTTGGTGTTGATGTGCCACATGCCCATGTTCATGTAATCCCCTTCTCTACCGCCAAGGAGTTTCGCAGAGTTCCAGATATGAATGCTGAGCCAGATCATGACGCACTCGAAACAATGGCTCAAAAACTAAGGATTGAGGAGTAGCTAGAGATGTCGAATGTTCTTATTGCCTTTTTGGTTAGTATCAGCGCAACGGCTTGGATATATAACAAATTTATGCGCAGCACCGGTGGCAACACCAAAAACGCAGTAATATCTGCGGCAGTTGCCGGCATCGCGATATTTATATTTATGTTGCTTGTTCTGATGTTAATCGTCAGCTGGTTATAAACACAATCTAGCCATTTGATACTAGTTTTGTCTTCCCTTTCTAACCAAAAACTAGTACTATAATACCTTATACGGGTCCTGTAGTGAGCCTCCGGGTTGCCTCGCAAGAACGAGGTACGACTAAGCAAGAGGTGATCTAACAGAGACCAATGAAGGGCACAGGGTGGCAATGAAATTACTCGGAGATCTACTACGTGAAGGGTGAGGCTCAAGGAGCTGAGAAGGCTCTCGGCAAACGCATACAAGAAGCTCGTCAGAAGGCTGGTTTGACGCAGCAAGAC
>JAGQNJ010000028.1:4086-9861 GCA_020428115.1 Candidatus Saccharimonadota bacterium | reverse complement strand
AGACTACGAGGAAATTCGCAAAACCTTTAGTACGCCAGAAGGTGCCAAGGCATTTGTGGATGCCACAGGGATAGACACCTTTGCAGCGGCGATTGGTAATCTACATGGCAAATATCCTGTTCCCAAACGGCTGGATCTCGAGCTACTACGCAAGATTAGAGACGCAATCGATTGCAATATCAGTTTGCATGGTGGCAGCGGAACCGCGGGACATTATTTTGAGGCTGCTGCCAAAATTGGAGTTAGCAAAATCAACATCAACACAGATCTCCGCGTCGCCTATCGTCATACACTCGAAAAGGTACTCGCTGAAAATAAAACAGAATTTGCAGTAGTAAAGCTTATGGGCACGGTGATTGACGAAGTGCAAAAGGTCACTGAAAGTAAAATCAAAATGTTTGGCAGTAAGGGGAAGGCACGCCCATAATATGAGCAAAGAGTCTATCCGAATCATCAGTATCGGTGCCGCTATTCAGGATATCTTTTTGCGTGGCAAGGTGTTTGCAGCGCACAAAGAAGGCAAGCAGGAGATTCAGGAGTTTGTACTTGGTAGCAAAAACGAGGTTGAATCGATTGTATTTAGTACAGGTGGTGGTGCAACAAACGCCGCTGTCACGTTTGCGCGGCACGGGTTTGATAGTGGCTACATGGGTATGATTGGTGATGATATCGCGGGCAAGGCTGTTCTCGAGGCCCTGCATAAAGATGGTGTAGATACGGCACTTGTATCAATTGATAAACAACACAACACAGGGGCCTCAGTGATATTACTTTCGCCAAACGGTGAACGTACGGTTTTGACCTACAGGGGCGCATCCAATCAGTATGATATCGATGAACATGACCTTGATAGTGCGCATGCCCAGTGGCTTTATATTAGTTCGCTCAGTGGTGACTTTGCTGCATTACAGGCTATTGCAGAGTATGCCAAACGACACGATATCAAGGTTGCCATCAACCCTGGCAAGGGCGAACTACAACATAACCACCACTTCTTAGAGCTACTACCTGCAATTACAATCTTGGGACTAAACAAAGAAGAAATGCAGCAACTCTATGATGGTATTTCGGTAGAGGACGCGATCCGGCGAGCCGCAGAACACATACCGTATATTTTGGTCACTGACGGCCCAAATGGAGCAATCGCAACTGACGGCACCAAACTATATCGGGCCGGCGTGTACCAAGACGTACCAGTTGTTGACCGCATTGGTGCGGGGGATGCATTTAACAGTGGTTTTGTGGCTAAGATAGCGCAAGGCGAGTCGGTTGAGGCGGCACTGACGTTTGCCAGTGCGAACTCTACAAGCGTTGTGAGCAAGATCGGAGCCAAAGCAGGCATACTCAGTGCCCGCGATCCTTTACACACTATGCCGATAGATGTTAGCCAACTATAGCCAGATTGCGGCGACCATCATGCTTATGGTAATCTAGTAAGAACATGAGCCGACTGCTATCTGAACTTTTGGGCGCCAAAGAGCCATTGTTTTCTTTGAGTTTACGACAGCTCGAGCAAGCTGCTGGTCGCCCAGGTGTTGATATACGACTCACTGCAGAAATTATTGGGCAAGTACGCCAGAAGACAGCCGAGCTAGGTCTTGATCCTGACGATACGACACCAGAAGAGCTCTACCACGCCTTGCTTACAAAAATTGAAGAGCAGGATCGGCAGCTCGTGAAACAAATCGGTGGCAGTGACCCGGAGAACATTGCCCAGCTAATGCCCTTGATGAAAAAGGCCTGGGAAGGTATCGACACGCCAAAAACATGCTGGGTCATAAAGCGTAGCGTTGCCAAAAAAATGCTCAAAAAAATGCCTCCCAAAAATATCATGAAACACTTGCATTATCGATCGGTAGACTCGATGCTCAAGAACGAAAACCTGGCTGAAATATACGGTGCGCTGCGGTTTGCGGAAGACAGCGATTGGCTACTCAAGTTTAACGAAGGCTATCGTCGTCTAAAGCCGAGTGATTTTCAGACACGAAAGATTGAGATTGTACAGATGTCTCTTGAGCGCTGGGGGGATATTGCCGCACCATTCATTCACAAAAAACGCCATAACATCACTCACCTCAAGGAGCTCGGCGTTATTTTGATGCTACCAATTACGCCACAGACTCATCTTAGGGGAGTTACGATTTTTGTGTTTCCATTGCTACTGCATTATTTGCAAGAGATACGCTTATATTCGGCATTTTTTAAACTCGAACAAGTCAAACCAAATTTTGGCGAGATAGTGGTAGAGACGCTCAATGCCGACCCAGGTCACCATGCCATCATGGAGGGCCAGCATATCCACTGGCGGGTGATCCAACGCTATTTTGGCAAGCTCGAAAAGGAGAAACATCCTGAAATTTTTGAGCCACACGTACAGCCCGAAGATTTACATTGGCGCAAAGCAGAGGATCTTCTATATGCGTTCGATCCGAGCTTGGGATTCTGGCGAGATCTCGATTATGTTGGCATCATGGATAAAGGTCGTCCTGTTACGCTGAACTTACTCGATATGGCCGCAAGTTATGTCAATCAGACACCCTACAAGGACCGCGCGATATACCACTTTCGTGAGAGTCTATGGAATGAAATATTTATGCGTTACATGGGGCAAGAGATTCTCGAGCAACAGATACTCAAGCAGCTTGACAACGACATGATCGAACCCGAGGATATCGAGGTGCCACGATGAGTTATTTGTTCAAGGAAGATAATGGCAAGCGGACACTACGGTTCACCATATGTGTTTCTGGTGCAGCAGGGGGCGCAACTGTCAGAGATTCCTCACACCTTGCCGAGGAACTCGGTCGTGAAATTGCTAGGCGAGGACATATTCTCACAACAGGTGCTACTGTTGGCCTGCCGTTTCATGCTGCAAAGGGCGCCAAAGAGGCGGGAGGCACAAGTATTGGATTTTCGCCCGCCGCCAGCCTGCGGGAGCACTTGCGCAAGTATCGACTGCCTTTTGAGCCGTTTGATTTTATTAACTTTACCGGACTCGAGTATGTTGGTCGTGACTTGTACCTAGTGCAGTCGAGCGATGCGGTAATTACTGTCGGAGGGCGGTTTGGTAGTCTTCATGAATTTACATCTGCTATCGAGGCAGGTAAACCCTGTGGAATTCTCATCGGTAGCGGAGGTGCAGCCGATATTATCCCAAAACTAATCGAGATTCTCGATCCTTCTATGCAGCGACTGGTGATCTATGATACCGACCCGCAGAAACTTATCGGACGGATAGAAACAATACTGAATAAAGAATACGATGATATCCATAAGCAATTTGCTCAGCGTGACCAGTTCTGGTTTATGGATAAGAATCACAAGAAAAAGGGCTAAATTTACAAATAGCGCTGTACTTTGTACAATATAAGCATAAACAGTAAAGGAAACTAAAATGAAAAAGTACAACCAATCTGGTTTCGGAATAGTAGAGCTATTGCTTGTGGTAGTAGTTGTCGGTCTTGTAGGAGCGCTTGGCTGGCTCGTCTATTCGCGCGTGAGCAAGAATAGTAACGGGAATTCGACTGAGTCGACAAACACAGAAGAGGCTACAGGAGACGTGGTATCTGCCCCCAATGTCAATATAACTGAATGGAGTGTTGGTTTTGCCGCTCCGTCATCAATTCAGGATACAACTGTTTACGAATATAATTCAGCCAATGATACATCAGGCTATAGTTGGGTAGTCCTAACGAGTCCTACACTTGAATCTGAAGGTCTACTTACGTCGGGTGGGCCAGAGACTAAAGATAAGATGGGTACACTTGTTCGAGTGCCAGCCAATACAAAGTATGACGACTATTGGGGCACATACGAAAACTACGCAGAGAAAAACGGCTTTGCTAGCAAGCAGATAGGTGATTACTTTTACTTCTACAATCCTACACATGCTTCCAAGGCATTCTATGATAGTAACTATCGGCAAGATTTGCAGAATGCAATTCAGAATTCTCTAAAGCAATACTAGCAAAACTTAGACAATTACCTCTGATACAGCTACAATAGCAGTGTGCAGAAACTAGAGTTACAAGCAGGATACAGGCCGGCAGGTGATCAGCCGGCAGCTATTGAGGCTCTCAACGCGGGTTTGGCTCGTGGTGCGGCAGCACAGACGTTGCTCGGAGTAACAGGGTCGGGCAAGACATTTACAATGGCAAATGTTATTGCAGCTCAGCAGAAACCAACACTGGTACTCAGTCATAACAAAACCTTGGCAGCACAGCTCTACAACGAGTTTAGGCAATTTTTCCCGAACAACGCAGTGCACTACTTTGTTAGTTATTTTGACTATTATCAGCCTGAGGCGTATATGCCAAGTTCTGATACCTACATCGAGAAGGACAGCCAGATCAACGACGAAATCGAGCGACTACGACATGCTGCAACCGATGCCCTCCTCAGCCGTCGTGACGTAATCATCGTTGCGAGTGTTAGCTGTATTTATGGTATTGGTTCACCTGCTGATTACAATAGCCTGTCGATTGCAATCAAGAGCGGCGAGCGGCGGGTTCGTGATAAGTTATTGCGACAACTGACCGATATCCAATATCAGCGCAATGATATTGATTTTCACAGAGGGACGTTTCGCGTACGTGGTGACGTGGTAGATATCTATCCTGCGGGTGAAGAGTTGGCTTACCGCGTAGAATTTTTTGGTGATGAAATTGAGCGCATAGCTCAAGTCGATCCTCTAACTGGCGAAATGCTTAAACAAATGAAGGCAATTAGGGTGTTCCCAAGTAGTCACTTTGTCACACCAGAAGAGAAGCTCAAGTCTGCGCTCGGCAAAATCCAGCATGAGCTGAATGAGCGATTGCGATACTTCCAAAAGGAAGGTAAGTTACTGGAAGCCCAACGGCTTGAACAGCGTACAAAGTTTGATCTTGAGATGCTCGAAGAAACTGGCTTTGTTAAGGGTATAGAGAACTACAGCAGGTATCTAACCGATCGCGAACCGGGCGAACAGCCGGCAACCCTGCTTGATTACTTTCCAGATGATTTTTTGTTGTTTGTTGATGAGTCGCATATGACACTTCCCCAGGTTCGCGGTATGTATAACGGTGATCGTGCTCGTAAAGAAGTGCTCGTCGAGCACGGATTTCGCTTGCCGAGCGCACTTGATAACAGGCCACTAACGTTTAGCGAGTTCGAAAGGCACATACACAAAGCCATCTATGTTAGTGCTACACCGGCAGAGTATGAACTAAGCCACAGCCCGGCTCCGATACAACAAGTTATTCGCCCTACAGGACTCATGGATCCGAATATAGATGTACGACCTGTTGATGGTCAGGTTGATGATCTGATTGATGAAGTGCGCAAAACTGTTCAGAAACGCCAGCGGGTGCTTGTAACCACACTTACCAAACGCATGGCCGAAGATTTGGCAGAGTATCTCAAGGAACTTAATATCAAGGTTGCCTATTTGCACAGTGATATCGATACGCTTGAGCGAACTGATATTCTGCGTGATCTACGACTTGGAACATACGATGTCCTGGTAGGGATTAATCTCTTGCGCGAGGGGCTTGACCTCCCCGAGGTTAGTCTAGTCGCTATACTCGATGCAGACAAAGAGGGATTCTTGCGAAGTGAACAGGCTTTGGTGCAGACTATTGGACGCGCAGCGAGGCATGTCGAAGGGCGAGTTATTATGTATGCAGACTCCATAACCGGTAGCATGAAGCGTGCAATCGATGAAACTAACCGAAGACGTACAATACAACAGGCCTACAACAAGAAACATGGCATTACACCCGCCGGCATCGAAAAAGC
>JAGQNJ010000028.1:0-4070 GCA_020428115.1 Candidatus Saccharimonadota bacterium | reverse complement strand
CGCTACCACGCTCAAGCAAAGACGAATCTAGCAAGCGAACCAAGCTCAATCTTAACAAGATTCCAACTGATGAGTACAAGCCACTACTCCGTGATCTGACGAGCCAGATGGAACTCGCAGCAGCAAATCTAGAGTTTGAAAAGGCGGCTGATCTACGAGATCTAATTGACGAAATAAAAAGCAAGCTAGACAAGCAAAAATAGATATTGCAAATGCTGTGAAACGGGCGTAGAATACGCTCGCTATGGTAGCGAGTGCAGAAAAACAAGTAGTATTTCCTGATCTGCACGGAAGGTACGATTTACTCCGTGCTGGGCTCGCTAAATACAAAAATTTCCAGCCAATCTTTTTGGGTGATTATATCAACGGACAGCCATTCGAACGTGATGTTATAGACGCAGTACGTGACAACTATGATCCGCAGCTTGGTAATGCTGTGCTTGGAAATCATGAGATGACTTTGCTAACGGTACTTCAGGCCGCCCTTTCTATTGAATCCGACAAGGGTGATGTAGAGGTTGCGCATACTGTGATTGACCTTTGGAGTAAATCTCGTGCAATTGGATACAGCATGCTCCGCAGTTACGGTGTGAACATGCGCCTTTATCGTCAGCCACAAGCACGGCTTTTACGCCTCTATGAACGCATGCAAGAAACAGGCGACGTAGATTTTCTGTCGCAATTACCTCTGATGTTTGAAGGTAGGGATATGGTTGCCGTGCATGCTGGCCTCACTGATGAGTCACTGACTGATCAGGTTCAGCAGTTAGAGGTGGCAAAGAAGCAATTGTTAGCGGGCGAGGTAGGTATAGAGCCCGCGCAGGTATACTCGCATGATCTTAGCAGGGTGAGGGGTGCCTATGCGGCAACAGACAGCGTGGTTGTTACGGGGCACACCTCGTTTAACGAAGATGAAACGACTCGTATATCTGATGATGGTAGACATGTGCGTCTTGGTTCGAACGTCAAAAGAGAAAGCGAGACAACAATATTCTTGTATCTAACTGATCAGGCCAAAGTCGTGCCAGTAGAGGCTAGCTAGTTAACGTGTCACGAATGGTTATTAGCTCGTGGGCGAGGGCTACGGCCTGATCAATTGGTGCTCCGTGTCCAGCTGGGCCACCCTGAAAGATGCCGTAGTAATCAGCTAATTCCTGAATATCACGCGTAGTGTGTTCTGGTGGCAATAGCCGGTCATTTGCAAATTCTACCACAGCAGTTTTGATACCATTTGCCTGAATAAGAGGGAGACTAGCGCGTATATCTGCACGTGCAATAAGGGCAATCTCGGCCAGAACTCTATGCGGTCGGTGTACGAAATATTTGACCAAATCCAGAGCATTGTCTAGGTTTCTGGCATCTTGTGGGATACCACGGGCAAGTGATGGCACGTCTTCGGCTATAAAACTAGGAACCCCAGCGATGATTGTGCTCATATTGTGTCCGAGGCCAACCGAACCAAGAAATGTTATCGAGCTCAGATACTCTGGCATGTGGTGTGCTGTCCACATAATGTCTCGACCTGCTTTGGAGTGTACGATTGCATGTGCCTGCTCGACACCATGGGATTCACGCATATCGGTCAGCGCAGCACGAATACCCCGTGAAGCTAATCGGTGCGCGGTGATAATTTGCCCTGGCCTGAGTTCGTGTTTCCACGGCTGGGCACGAACCGGATCAATGATGTAGGCTTCTTCCCCCAGTGCAGCGAGTGTCTCGCACATTGGTCCGTATGCCTCTGCGATACCTGCAAAACCGCTGACAACAAAAAACGGCGCCTCAGTTTCGTGAGCGCCGCTTGCTGCGTATTTACGGTAGTGTACCCGAGCACCTTCAGGAGTGTAGGTAGTGTGATCTGTACGTATGACCTCACTACTTACGACTCTTAGATCTGGTTTATGTACCCCAGCTACTTCTGGAGTGATGGCTTCTGCCATGAGCATCCCCTAATTGCTTATACTTATAGTACAATTTCGTGTAAAAACTTGCAAAGATTTTGTAGGAACACTCTGGTATACTAGGTAGAAATGGCGAAACTACGGAAAGACGATATCTTAAAATTGGCTCGGCTCTCACGCTTACGTTTGAGCGATGAGGAAGTTCGGCAGTTTGGAGACGAACTGAGTGCTATCCTTGAGTATGTTGAGCAGCTTGCATCAGTTGACACGTCTGATCTTGAACCAACAGCGCAAGTAACAGGTCTTACTAATGTGTTGCGGCCTGACACGATTATTGACTATCACGAGACGCCAGAGGCACTACTGAAGAACGCACCTGCAACCGAAAAGGGATATATTAAGGTCAAGAGGGTGCTTGGCTAATGACGACAAAAGCCTGGGACTCTATCGAAACAATTGCTGAAGCTGTGGCCAGTGGCCATGTGAGCGCTACTTCAAATGTGCAAGAAGCGCTTGCTCGCCTTAAAGAACACGAGGACAGCAAGGCTATTATAGAGATATATCGAGACCGTGCATTGGAGCGTGCTAAAGCAATCGATGCTGATATCAAACAGGGCAAACCCGCAGGACGTTTGGCGGGCGTGCCGTTTATTGCCAAGGATAACTTTTTGACATTTGGTGGCAAAACAACGGCAGCAAGTAACATCTTGAAACCGTTTGAAGCGCCGTATCAAGCAACGGCTATAGAGCGTCTGGAGGCTGAAGGTGCGATTTGTGTTGCCAAAGCAAATCTCGATGCTTTTGCCCATGGTTCAAGCACCGAAAACAGTGATTTTATGGTGACGAAAAACCCTCATGATCCGACTCGTGTGCCTGGAGGGTCATCTGGTGGCTCAGCAACAGCTGTCGCGCTCAATATCGCACCGTTTGCGCTCGGCACGGATACGGGAGGCTCGATTCGCCAACCAGCCAGCTATTGTGGTGTCGTTGGCTACAAACCAACCTACGGCCTTGTTTCACGAAGTGGTGTTGTTGCTATGGCGAGCAGCACAGACGTCATCGGCCCCATTACGCGTAGCGCCAAAGACGCTGCAATTGTCTTGGATGTTATGAGCGGACGCGATCAATTTGATAGTACTACTGTAGATCGTGACCACACACCATATACACAGTTCGACGAATCGCTCAAGGGCAAGAAAGTCGGCGTCATCAAAGAGTACATGGGCGAAGGCGTTGATGAGCACGTGCGTGCACGTATTGAGAGTGCAATACAATCCATGCAGCAAGCAGGCGCCGAGATAGTTGAGGTAAGCTTGCCATCTTTGCCACTCGCACTGGCGTGCTACTACATTATTTGCCCCGCCGAAGTCAGCAGCAATTTGAGTCGGTACGACGGACAGCGGTACGGATATAGTGACAAAAACGCAAAAGACTTAGACGAGAGTTATGACCTATCACGTGAAGTCGGATTTGGTCGTGAGGCCAAGCGGCGGATTATGATCGGTACCTATGTGCTTAGTAGTGGATATTACGATGCCTACTACAAAAAGGCGCAGACGGTACGAACCAAGATTATCGAGGAGTTTGCACAAGCTTTTAAAAAAGTAGATCTGCTTGTGGGTCCAACTGCCCCAACGCCAGCTTTCCAAATTGGCGCACATACTGACGATCCATTGCAGATGTACCTATCTGATATCATGACCGTGGCTGTAAACCTCGCGGGTGTTCCAGCTGTTAGCATTCCTGCTGGTAGGGTTAACAATCTACCGATTGGTTTACAGATTATTGCGCCACAACATCACGATCGATTATTACTGAGTATTGCAAATCAAACAGAAAGGATTCTCGAGTGAGCCCAGAAGCTATCATCGCTCTTATCGGAGCGGGCGTTGTTGCCCTAACTATTGTTGTTATTGTTCTTAAGTTCGCGCTTCGACGCGCGCCACTTAAGCCAAAGAAGAAGAGTTTTGTTGCCAAATGGAAAGAGCTACAGGCATACTGCAAAGACAAGACAACTTGGCCACAAGCATTGGAATCAGCAGACAAGCTATTGGATCGGGCACTGGTCAAGCGAGGGTTCAAGGGCCAGAGTATGGGCGAGCGACTTACGAATGCGCAAAAGGTTCTAACAGATAATGAAAGCGTGTGGATCGCGCATAAACTTGCCAAAAA
>JAGQNJ010000027.1 GCA_020428115.1 Candidatus Saccharimonadota bacterium | reverse complement strand
GCATCTCGTATATTAAAATTCCACACATGTTACTGCGTGGTAAGCGTATTTTGAGCAAGCGACTTGATGAAATTAGTGCAGTGCAGGGCATTGTCCCCGTCATACAGGCGCTGTATGAACAGGGCTATACACTATTTGTGGTGAGCTCAAATAGCGAGACTAATATTAGATTGTTTTTGGATAAGTACCGAATGAAACATTATTTTCGGGCAATCTACGGTAACGTCGGGCTTTTTAGCAAGGCGCAGACTCTCAAAAAAGTTATGAGATGGCAAAAAATCGATGGCGCAGAGTCTTGTCTATACATTGGTGATGAGGTGCGGGACATCGAGGCTGCCAAAAAAGTACATATCAAAATCGCGGCCGTGACCTGGGGTTTCAACGGGATGACCATACTTAAGAAGTACAAGCCAGATTATTTAGTATCAAAACCCAAGCAAATATTAGAGATTGTAGGTGCGCGTGAGACTACATAGGTTTTATGTCGACCCCGCAAAGACACCACTTGTGCATGACCTTTGGGTGCATGATATGTCGCTGGTGCATCAGTGGCGGCGAGTACTGCGCTACAAAGTTGGTCAAGAGCTTGTACTGTTTGACGGTGTAGCAAAGGAAGTACTGTATAAACTAGTCTCGTTCGCTGATGATGGTGTGCAGTTGCAGTATGTGACAGACTTTGTGCGTAAGCTGCCACAACGTGAAGTGTATTTATTTTGGGCACTACTCAAAAAGGACAAAAACGACTGGGTCATACAGAAGGGAACAGAACTTGGGGTGAATCATTTTGTACCAATTCTGAGTGAACGCTGTGAGAAAACAGGATTTGTGCTGGACCGAGCACAGAAAATTGCCATTGAAGCTGCCGAACAATGTGGACGGAGCAATATACCAACAATACGTGAACCATTACAGCTAGCTACTGCAATAGATGAGTTCAAAGGCAAAATGCCCCTGTATGTTTGTCAGCAATCAACCCAGGCTACTCCACCCGTAACTGCTTCTAAGGTAGGTTTATATATTGGGCCTGAAGGCGGGTGGTCGGAAGATGAGCTTGAACTATTTGCTCGCAGTGATAGCCAGTCAATCGCGGTAGCAGATTTTACGCTCCGTGCTGAAACTGCAGCGGTTGCGGCCATTACTCGCATTACTGCCTAAAGAATAGGCGTATCCTCTTGGTGTGTTAAAATTAGCATAAGGATAAAGAGTCGAAGAGGGGTGTTCTACTAGTACGGATATGGAAAAGTACGGCAAAAAGAAACGCTTTGTACATGAACATGTGGAATTCTTACCATATGATTCAGAAAACCCGCCCCAAAATCATCGACCAAAATATGCCAAACCATATCGCAAGCGACACTTAGGCTTGCTGATTACCTGTATCCTATTGTTTATTTTTGCTAGCGCGCTACTTGGGGTGCGGATTATTCGTAGTAATCAGCTACAACAACAGGTGTTACAACAAGCCAGTAATCTGCAAACAACACGTACATTGAGCTTTGATTCTACACTAGGGTACCGATTAGTCTACAACCCCACTGTTTTTGAGGCCGAAGCATCGGTTGCGCACGATAACGGCCAGGCAACAACATATATTGGTGAGGATCTTGCTCAACCACGTGCCTACCAAAATCTACAGCTGACACCGCTACGTGATGATTTAGGCAGGGAGGTACGCTACGACACATCTGTCTTTCAGGTGATGTACGACCAAACTCCAATCGACCCTAGTGCCGACTTAGAGCAGGTCGCCAAGGCGTATGCACCAACAAGTGATGCGTACTTTGATGTAACTATGCTTACCAAGGAGCGCGTAACGATTAACGGACAAGAATTCAGCAAAGCAACGTACCAAAAAACTCCAAAGTTTAATGCTCAGGCCGCAGAAACTCCACTCCGTACCATTGTCTATGTTGGCAATAACTATGGGCAGCCGCTTGTCATGACAATAGCTGGCGTTAGCGAGTTCACTCCACTTGCGTTATACGACGAGGTTATTCAAAGTGTCGTGATGGAAGATCCAAATGCAGTCGTTCTTGGGGCCACGGTTTATAAGCCGGATGTACTTGCAAATTGGTTCAGTCCTATTCGTGGTTGGTTGCGTAACCTGCTTGGTACTGAGGAGACTCCCGAGCAAAAGCGTGCCAAAACGATCGCTACCTACATGCCTGCCGTCGTCAAGGTTTATCATGTTATATGTGGCGAATTAACCATACAGGGGAGCAGTCTTGGGTATGATTGTCTGAACACAACTGGCTCAGGCTTTCTGATATCCGAAGATGGCTACGTAGCAACAGGCGGGCACGTTGTTTCTGTTTCTGCCAAAGATGTCATTGTGGATACATTACGTACAAACCCGGAGACTCTTCCCTCGGTTCTACGACTGCTCGGATATTCAAACTATGAAGTCGGCCAAATTGTTGATGCAATGAACAACAATCCAGAAGCAATCCTGTCTGTTATGCAACAAATATATAAACTACCAGATGAGGTGATACGGTTTAACGGGCAGAAAGATTATTATGGTGTTGCGCTAGGACGAGATCAATTGACGTTACTTAATGAAGATAGCAAATCCCAGCTCGACATCAAAGAAACTACCACCACCAAAAAGGCTACACTAGTTGCCGTAGATTATAACTCTGCCGATCTTGTCAACGACACATTTACTGGTTCTGATGTTGCACTCTTGAAGCTCCAGGGAAGTAACTATCCAGTTGTTCGTCTCGGAGAAAGCGCGCTGTTAACTCAGGGTATGCCAATCACGGTTTTGGGCTATCCCGCTTTGGCAGAAAACGAACTCACCGACAACAGCACCATTAGTGCAACCACAACAAATGGGGTAGTGAGCGCATTACGAAATTCCAATGATGGACAGCACCGAGTGATACAGACTGATGCTGACATTTCTGGCGGTAACAGTGGTGGACCAGCATTTGACGAGCATGGAGCGGTGTTTGGAATCGCAACCTATATATATCAATCGGCCGATGGAGGAGCGCTCTCGTATATGCGTGATATTGCGGATCTGGGCAAGCTTGCACAGAAGTCCAACCTTACCCTTAATACAGCAAGCAAAACTCAGGAACTTTGGGAGTCAGCACTTGACGATTTTTATGCGGCTCGTTATCGGAGCGCGCTTACAAAGATTTCGCAAGTACAGAGCCTGTACCCACCGCACTCCTTGGCGGATACCTATAAGGCAATGGCCGAGTCTCACATTGCTGCAGGAGAAGATACGAGTAATCAGACCGCACTCTATGTACTGGGTGCAATAGCCGCAACTAGTTTGGTGGGCATGATGACGATGATTATTATAATTGTTCGGCACAATCATTATCATCGACAGTACAAAACACTAAACCAGCCACCAAAACACTAAGCTGCTATACTTACATATACTGTGGCATATCAGCGGAGCAAACCATACCAGCCAGGACAAAGCGACCCATACAAGATAAGTCGTTCACGAATTGACACCTTCATGTGGTGTCCGCGTTGCTTTTGGCTCGAAGAGCGACTAAAGATCAAGCGACCGAGCAGCCCGCCCTTTAGAATTAACTCGGCGATTGATGAACTACTCAAAAAAGAGTTTGATAGCTTTCGCAGTAAGGGAGAGCCACACCCGATGATGGTCGAGTTTGGTATAGAGGCAACACCATTCTCGCACGACAAGCTTGATACCTGGCGCGAGAATTTCGTAGGAGTACAGGTTCTACATAAGCCCACTAACTTTTTGGTATTCGGCGCTGTCGATGATATTTGGGTAACGCCTCAGGGCGAGCTCATTGTCGTTGATTACAAGGCAACTGCCAAGGCCAGCGAAGTATCGATCGACTCAGATTGGCAAATTATGTACAAGCGACAAATGGAGGTATATCAATGGCTCCTACGGCAAAATGACTTCGAAGTCAGTGATACTGGATACTTTGTATACGCCAATGGTCGCCTCGACTTGGATGGGTTTTATAACAAGGTGGAGTTTAGGACCAAGATCATCCCATACACTGGTAATGCTGCTTGGATTGAAAAGACACTTCCAAAAATGAAGCAATGCCTCGAGGGCGACATGCCTCAACCAGGAAAAGCGGTCATGGGCGGGGACTGTGATTATTGTACATACGCCAAAAAAAGAACAGAGCTTACACTCAAACACTTACAAAACAGCAAAAAATAACGCTATAATAGAACCCATGCTAGACATTCAGTTTATCCGAGAAAACCCCAAGGTCGTTGCCGAAAAATCAAAACAGAAAGGCTATGATGTCAGCATTCCCGATCTTTTAGAACTCGATGAAAAGCGTCGCACCATACAACAGCAGGTTGATGAGCTGCGCGAAAAGCGCAACAAACATGCCGAGAGTCTCAGGTCAGGTAAGCCTACCGAGGATCAGATTGCCACAGGCAAAGACATTAAAAACCAACTAGCTAAACTCGAGGAAAAGCTATCTAATCTTGATAGTAAATATCTACGAGCAATCGCAGCGGTGCCCAATGTGTTCTCTGACGATGTCCCGCTCGGTGGAGAAGCCGATTCTAAGGAGATAAAGAAGTTTGGTGATCCAAAAAAACACGCTAAGGATCATCTAGACATAGCCAGCCAAAAGGATTGGATTGATTTTGAACGCGGCGCTAAAGTAGCAGGAACTAAATTCTACTTCATTAAGGGCGACCTTGCGCTGCTCGAAAACGCACTTACACAGTATGCACTGGAGTTTATTACTAAACGTAACTTTACCTATATGGGCGTTCCCCACATGGTTAATAGCCGGATTGCTACAGGGACGGGATTTGCGCCTCGCACTGATGAGCAGAGCGACGAGTACTTTATTGAAGGAGAGGACCTATCACTTATCGCAACTGCGGAGATGCCACTGACTGGCTATCATGCCGATGAAATTATTGATGAAGACAAGCTCGATCTGTTGTATGCGGCACTTAGCCCATGCTATCGCAAGGAGGCGGGTACGTACGGCAAACATACACGAGGTCTCTACCGCGTACATCAATTTAACAAGCTGGAAATGTATGCATATTGTAAATCTGAGGATTCTAAAAGCATGCACCAGAAACTGCTCAGCATCGAAGAAGAGTTTTGGCAGAGTATTGGGCTACCATATCGAGTTGTCAATATTGCTAGTGGTGACTTGGGCGCGCCAGCCGCTAAAAAGTATGATATTGAGTATTGGTCGCCAGTCGACAGTGCCTATCGTGAGCTGACCAGTTGCAGTAATTGCACAGACTACCAAACCAGAAATCTGAACATACGCGTTCGTCGCAAGGATGGTAAGGTGGAGATGCTCCACTCCTTAAACGGAACCGTTGTTGCGCTTGCCCGTGGGCTTGTAGCAATTATCGAGAATTTTCAGGATACTGAAGGTAATGTGGTTATCCCAGAGGTTTTGCGACCATACATGGGCGGAAAGGAAAAGATATAACAATGATAGATAGCTATCATAATTATCCGCCCTCACAATTACAAAGCTTATCCTCTGCGCGGCTTTGCATTTTGGCTTCGCAACATATAGCAGCATATGTTTTGTCCCCAGAAATACAAAGCTACACAAGTGGAATAAACTTTTCATTAATGCGAGGAGAATAACAATGATAGCAAAAATGGAAATAAGTGGCGTGCATACGACGGTCGACGAAGACCTTCAGAAATATGTACAAAAAAAGATCGGCCGTATGGATCGTTATATGCCAACACATGCACGCAAATCAGCGCATGCTGAGGTCAAACTCAAAGAAGCGAAGATCAAAGCAAAAAAGGAATGCACGTGCGAAGTTATCCTGCATCTTCCGCACGAGGTAATTGCAACCAAAGAAACGACGATGAACATGTATGCAGCAGTGGACATAGTCGAAACCAAACTCAAGAATCAACTCAAAAAATACAAAGAAAAACACACCGACAAGCGTCTCCATCGGCGTGTGTTGAGTAAATTACGCTCGCGCAATGCCTAAGACGTGGGTTACAATGTAGTGTATCCGCAACACAGGTTATAGAGGGGAATCCGATTTATAATGAAGAAAATTGTCAAAAAAGTACTTGGTGATCCACAGGCTCGTACGCTCAAGCGTATGCAGCGGCGGGTTACTGATGTCAATGTTCTCGAGCCAAAATACAAGAAGATGACGGCGAAGCAGCTTCGCGAACAAACCGACAAGCTCAAGCGACGACTTCTCAAAGAGTCGCTCGACAAGATTCTGCCGGATGCGTTTGCGCTTGTACGGGAAACGTCGCGACGCACACTTGGCATGCGTCATTTTGACGTCCAGCTTGTTGGTGGCATGGTATTGCACGAAGGTTCAGTAGCGGAAATGAAAACTGGTGAAGGTAAGACGCTGGTTGCAACCTTGCCGCTATACCTTAACGCGTTGACGGGCAAAGGTGCGCATTTAGTAACGGTCAATGACTACCTAGCTCAGCGTGATGCAGGTTGGATGGCGCCACTATACGATGCTCTGGGATTATCTGTGGCGGTGATCATACCCGACCAATCTTTTATATATGACAAAAAGTTTACCAACAAGGATCATCAAGACGAGCGACTCAAGCACTTGCGTCCGTGTTCTCGTCAGGAAGCGTATGCAGCAGATATAACATACGGAACAAATAATGAGTTCGGGTTCGATTATTTGCGCGACAATATGGTTCGCGAGGAAAGCCAACTGCGCCAGCGCGATTTACACTACGCGATTGTCGACGAAGTCGACTCTATTCTTATCGACGAGGCTCGTACACCGCTTATTATTTCGGCGCCAGCCACCGCAAGTGCTACAGCATACGAGCAGTTTGCTAAAGTTGTTAAACGACTCAATCCTGAAACAGACTACGAAGTAGATGAAAAGCGACGAACCGTTGTGCTTACGGATGATGGTATGGATCGAGTCGAGAAAGCGCTCGGTGTCGATAACCTATACGGAACAGATAACATCCGCAATATTTACCACCTTGAACAGGCGTTACGTGCGCAGGCTTTATTTACTCGAGACAAAGATTATGTGGTAACGAGTGATGGCGACGTTGTGATTGTTGATGAGTTTACAGGCCGACTCCTAAAAGGTCGACGCTATAACGAGGGTCTACACCAGGCAATTGAAGCAAAAGAGGGTGTGCCAGTACAGGAAGAGTCCATGACACTAGCGACGATTAGTTTCCAGAACTACTTCCGCCTATACGAAAAACTTTCGGGGATGACTGGTACGGCCGAAACGGAGAGCGAAGAATTTCACCAGATTTACAAACTCGACGTGGTACAGGTGCCGCCGAACCGGCCCGTTGTTCGCGACGACAGGGCAGATCGTATCTATAAGACCGAGGCTGCTAAGTTCAAAGCAATCGTACGCGAGGTGCAGATGTTGCACCAGAAAGGCCAGCCAGTTTTGCTCGGTACCGTATCTATCGAGAAAAACGAGCTGCTCTCTAATTTGCTCAAACGAGCCGGTATACCACACCAAGTACTTAATGCTAAAAACAATGAACGTGAAGCTACAATTGTTGCGGCAGCGGGTCAAAAGGGAGCTGTGACATTGGCGACAAACATTGCAGGGCGTGGAACTGATATCGTGCTAGGTGATGGCGTCAAAGAATTGGGCGGTTTATTTGTCCTGGGCTCGGAACGTCACGAATCGCGACGCATTGATAACCAGCTTCGTGGTCGAACAGGCCGCCAGGGTGATCCCGGCGTAAGCCAGTTTTTTGTTAGCTGTGAAGATGATCTGATGAGAATATTTGGCGGTGAACGAATCGCTTCGGTGATGGACCGTTTAAGTGCAGATGATGATACGCCAATCGAAAATGGATTCATATCACGTAGCCTAGAAAGCGCGCAGAAAAAGGTAGAGGGCTTCAACTTTGACCAGCGTAAAAATGTCGTGCAGTACGATGACGTTATGAACCGGCACCGCAAAGCAACCTATGCAATGCGACGCGAGATTCTCAAACACCCAGATATAAGTCCGCGCATCAGACAGTTTATCTCAGAGGAGGCAGCGCAGCTTGCTAAATCTTCGCACATAACAGATGCAGATTTCGATCAGAGAATCACACAGATTGTGCCTTTTGATGAGCCGACACTGGACAGCCTGTTCGATACCGATATAACACGATTCCCTAAAATGCTCGAACAAAAAGCACTCGAACTATACGAAGCGCGCGAGAGTGCACTTGGAGCTGAAGTGCTACGCAAGATTGAGCGTGACTTCTATCTGCAGGTGCTTGATAACCTCTGGATGAATCATCTTGAGGAAATGGCACATCTCCGTGAAGGTATTGGGTGGGTCGGAATTGGCCAGAGGGATCCATTGGTAGAGTATCGTCGCCAAGCACAAGAGATATTTGAGCATATGCAAAGTCACTTACGTCGTGACATTGTTCAGGCAATATTCTTTGCGCAACCAGTTAGCGAACAGCAGTTAGAGCGGCCAATAGAGACAGATCTGACACGGGCCGCACGAAAGTCTATTGATAACGCCGACAAAATTCTCGAAGCAGATGAGTTTAGAGAAAATGAGTTTGGAGTAGCAAGTGCAATGACGCCAGCAAATGTGACTGCACCTGTTGCTTCGTCGCCACGGCCAGCTAAACAGACGGGCGGCAAAAAAAAGGCGAGCAAAGCAAAGCAGCGCAAAGCCGAACGCAAACGTCGCGCAAAGGGTCGACGCAAATAAATCATGAAACATACAGTAACTGAGATTTCGCTCGGTAATGGCAGCAAGGGCTTACTGGTGCATATTCCCGATGCCAGCGTCATGACCTTTGAACTGAACTTTAGAGCAGGTGAATATCTATTGGATCGCAACAAATGGGAAACAGCACATCTGATGGAGCATATACTTCTCGGTGCGAACGAAGCCTATCCAACTGCACGTGCGTTCGTAGCGGAAGTCGAAAAGAATGGGGCATACTCAAATGCCTCCACGAGTGTGTACGACATAAATTATGAGGCCGAGTGTGCTGATTTTGAATGGGATCGTATTCTTGGACTGCTTGTGCTGGCGATTACTAAGCCACTGTTTTTAGAGAATGAATTTAATTCTGAAGTCGGTATTGTACAGGAAGAACTCACGACAAGGTCGAACAACCATTTCCGGCACTTAGCACTTGCGCTTCGCGAACAATACGGCATGTACTCGATGACAGACCAAGAACGATTGCGACTGATGTCCAATGTAACAGTCGAAGATGTCCGCGCACATTACCTTGCTACTCATACCACAGATAATATGCGCTTTGTGATTGCTGGTAATATTACGACTGAACGGCGGCTTGCCATCGAGAAAATTCTCAGCACCATTGAACTTCCCAAGGGTTCTGGTCGTCGACCAATGCCCGAAGAAACACCAAAGTCACTTCAGAAACCTCTGTACATTGAGGTGCCAGGAGTCGAAAACCTATACTTCTACATCGATACGTTTATGTCGCGCTGGATGCGCAACACTGAGATTGATGCACTGAGTCTTGCTAATATCATGTTAACCGAAACATCACATTCTCGCATATACGGGACTGGTCGCGAGAAAGGACTGTTGTATCACATGAATTCATTCTACACGCGCTGGCAGTACGGGAGTAACTGGTGGTTTGGTGCGCAAATTTTGCCGCAGAACACTAGGCAGCTGTTTGACATCATCACACGCGAGATCACTGGCATACGCCAGGGCCATATGAGCGACGAGGATATCGTTGCGGCTAAACAACACGCGCTTGGGCGTTTTCAGCGTTCTGCTCAAACAGTTGGCGGCACGGGCAATGGTTACAGCATGCGCTACTTCTTTGATGATGTGATAGAGGACTACTACGAGGTGCCAAAGCGCCTCGAGGCTGTCACCAAGGAGCAGATGATATCGGTTACCAATGATCTATTTAGTGAAGGTATTCGTGGGTTTGGCGTACTTGGCACTTGTGGCGAGGAGTTCGCGCAGGATTGCTTTAGTCACATAAAAGGTTTGTGGAACACCTAGGCTCTCTAGGGTATCTCCAGGCTTGTCAAAAGCATAAGCGGGGGAGTATATTGAAAGTAGTATTAAGCGATTTGCTAAAGGAGCAGAATAACTATGGAACCACAATCACCTCAGCAGCCAGGCATGCCTGGATCATCAACTCCACCATCAGAGCCAGGCACTACGTCTTCACCGACACCGGATATGAACGCAGCGCCCGCCGCACCAGGGGTTACACCAGCGCCATCAACACCACAGCCCGAAACACCTCCGATGCAGCCAAACATGCCAGCATCAGCAGCTAGTGGCGGCAAAAAGAGTAACACTTTTGTGATTATAGCGATTATTGTGGCTGTGCTACTTATTGGTGCAATTGGCGCAATGCTATTCTTATAATCTATACTTAAGTACATGCATGAACAAAAAAAGCAGCTAGATGAGCTGTCTGCTGAGTTTGAGCAGGCTGCAGAAACAGTTGGCCTGTCGTCGCTTCAAAGCAAACATAATGATTTGCAGCAGCAGTCTCAGGCGGCAGATTTCTGGCAGGATAGTACGAAGGCACAGGCACATATGCGCCAGCTTTCAGAGCTAGATGCGCGAATTGCCCCATGGGTAGAACTACGAGCTATGCTCGCTGATTTGCGTGAGCTTATTGAGCTTGGTGATGAAACACTCGCGGCCGATATATCTCACCAGTTAGAGCAAGCAAGGAAGCAGTTTGATGAGCTCAAACAGCAACTCAAATATAGTGGACCATATGACACCGGCAGTGCTTTGCTGAGTATACATGCTGGTGCTGGGGGTACGGATGCCCAAGATTGGGCAGAAATGCTGCTTCGTATGTATATTCGATGGGCTGAGGCTCACAACTACAAGGTAGTAAGTATCGAGCAGTCGGCAGGTGAAGAAGCTGGCATCAAAAGTGCAACTATTGAGATAGATGGGCAGTTTGTCTATGGCAAACTCAAAGGAGAGCATGGGGTGCATCGTCTCGTAAGGCTGAGTCCATTTAATTCTGATAACCTACGACAAACTAGTTTTGCCAAGGTAGAAGTATTACCCAAGATCGATACACCAGAGGCCGTTACAATTGATGACAAGGATCTCAAAATT